>JALOAP010000037.1 GCA_023228745.1 Dehalococcoidia bacterium
CGGTGGTACGCGGGGCGAGCAGCGCCATCCCGATGACGAAGAGGCTGAGCCAGGCGAGCTTCGCGAGGGTGTTGCTCACGAGTGCGCGACCGACGTCCCCGCCGAGCGTGACTTCATGGAAATCCACGCCGCCGGTCTGCCAATCCGCCCGGTTCAGGCCGAGTGCACCCCAGAAGAAGAGGGCCAGCGCGACCGCGCCTACCGCACGGCGGGCGAAGAGCGCGGGATTGTCGTAGGCACGGTGGGAGATTGCGATACCGCCGAGCACGGAGAGTGCCGCGAGGATGAAAATGCCGAGCCCGGCGGTACCCACCAGCCAGTCCCGTCCGCGGGTGCCCACTTCACCCATGTCCACGAGGAAGGGGAGGGAGGCAACGGCGGCAACAGCTGCCGCCAGCCCGACAACTTCGGGCCGGAGCAGCTGCTTTCGCTTGAGAAACGACTTACCACGCCGGCTGGACCGGGACGCGCGGGTTCGCGTGCGTGTGCGTGCGGCCATAGGCGCACAACTCCTCTGTCCCGGCCACTACCCCGCGCACCACCATGCGGCCGGCACTACCAGAAAGAACGATGATGCTCTCTCAGACCTCGACTGTCACCGTGAGCACCATCGGCCTGCGGCGAGTCTCATCATAAAGGAACTTCGAGAGAGCGTCCCGGACACGTACCTCGATGTCACCAAGTTCGGCCCGGTGCTCGCCGCCACCAAGGGCCCCTTCGACCACGCGCTTGCTGCGTTCGAGCAACTCCTCGTGTTCTTCGACATCGATGAAGCCGCGGCTCAGGATGTCGGGTGACCGCTCCAGCTTCCCCGTCTGCTTATCCACGGATGCGATCACCACCACGACGCCGTCAGTCGAAAGATGCGCACGGTCGCGCAGGAGGTGCTGGTCGACATCGCCGATACCAAGACCATCGACGTAGACGTAGCTGGCGGGCACCTTGTCGCCGAGGCGCGCTTCCTTCTCGTCGATCTCCAGGACATCGCCGTCGGTGAGAACAAAGGCGTTGCCTTCGGGCACGCCAACCGCTTCGGCAAGGCGGGCGTGGACCACAAGGTGCCGGTACTCGCCGTGGATGGGCACGAAGTATTCCGGCTGCAGGACCCCCTGCAGGATCTTCAGCTCCTCGCGGCTCGCGTGGCCGCGTACGTGGATATTCGCCACACGGTTGTAGAGCACATCCGCACCGAGACGGAAGAGGTTATCCACGTTCCGGTAGACGGCCTGTTCGTTCCCCGGGATGGGTGATGCAGAGAGGGCGACGGTATCCCCCTCCTGGATCTGGATGTGCCGGTGGTTGCCGTTCGCCATGCGCGTGAGCGCGCTCGTGGGCTCGCCCTGGCTGCCTGTCGTCACGACCACAAGCTTGTTGAGCGGCGTGTTGCGCATCTCCTCCACACCGACGATGACACCATCGGGCGCGTTCAGGTAGCCGAGCTGACGGGCCATGGCGACGTTGTCGATCATCGAGCGGCCGGTCACGAAGACCTTGCGCCCGGCGAACACCGCAGCATCGACCACTTGCTGGACACGCGAGATGAGCGATGCGAAGGTCGCGATGATCACTCGGCCGGGCGCATTCACGACGATGTTGCGCAGCGCATCGCCGACGAGCTGCTCGCTCGGCGTATAGCCCTCAACTTCGGCGTAGGTGCTGTCGGCGAGCAGGAGCAGGCAGCCTTCCGCCCCGACCTGTGCCAGGCGGATGAGGTCGGTGGACTGGTTCATCACGGGTGTGTGGTCGAGCTTGAAGTCCCCGGTGTGCACGATGGGCCCGAGCGGCGTGCGGATAATCAGGCCGCAGGCATCGGGGATCGAATGTGCGACCGGGAAAAACTCAACTTCAAAAACACCGGCCTTGATGACTTCGCCGGGCTCGACCACGACGGTCTCCGACTTATCAAGCAGGCGGTGTTCGTTCAGCTTCACGCGGATCAGGCCATCAGTCAGGCGGCTGCTGTAGATAGGCGCCGAGAACTCGCGCAGGAAGTAGGGCAGGGCGCCGACATGGTCTTCGTGCCCGTGTGTGAGGAACACGGCCCGCAGGCGGCCGGCGTTTTCACGCAGGTACGTGAAGTCCGGGATGACGAGGTCGACGCCAAGCATCTCCTCTTCCGGGAACATCAGGCCGACGTCGACGACGATGATGTCCTCTTCGTATTCGATGAGCATCATGTTGCGGCCGATTTCTCCGAGGCCGCCAAGCGGGATGATTCGTAGTGGTGGCATAGGTGGTCCTTATTCGAACAGACGGAACTGTGTAGTGGATTGCGATGGGGCCGGGATGGGCCCTGGCTGCGGTCCAGTCGCGGGCGCCTCGGGCGCGGTGGCCTCGGGCTGTGGGCCATCGACGACCGGTGGTGTCTCGGGTGGCGGTGCAGCGGCGGCTGCGGGGAGCGGGGACGGCTGCTGCCTGCGTGCTGCCTCGCGCGCGTGCTCAAGGATGAACGGCAGTTTGCGGAAGTCGTCCAGCATCACTTCGCGCAGGTTCCCCCGGTGGAGTGCCGCCGCCGGGTGGTACATCGGGACATAGGCACGCCCGGCAATCTCCTTCACGCTCCCATGGATGCGGGAGATTGTCTGCCGCGGGAAGAACTTCGCCATCGAATATCGCCCCAGCGTGACGATCACGAGGGGGTCGATGATGTCGATCTGCTCATCCAGGTAGTCGCTGCAGGCCTCGATCTCTAACGGCAGCGGGTCCCGGTTCGACGGTGGGCGGCACTTGAGCACGTTGCAGATAAACACATCCTCGCGCGAAAGCCCCGCAGCCGCGAGGAGTTCGGAGAGGAAGTTGCCTGCAGCGCCGACGAATGGGCGCCCCTGCTTGTCCTCGTTCACGCCCGGCGCCTCGCCGATGAGCATCACCTCGGCATCAATCGGCCCTTCGCCGGGGACGGAGAGGGTGCGCGTCTTTGAAAGCGGACAAAGCTGGCAGCCGCGAACGCGCGCGGAGAGATTCTCCATGGTAGCTTCGCGGTCGAAGATCACGCGATCGCCCCCACGTCTGCCTCGACCTGCGGCAGGGGCGTCGCTCGGAGCGCACGCGTAGCGGTAGCGAAGAGCTGCGTCCCCACAATGATCGCCACGACGGCGAAGATACGCTGCAGCACGTTCGCGTCGAGCTCCGCTGCGAGGAAACTACCGGCGATGCCTGCGGGCACTGCAGCGGGCGCAATCCACGACGCGGCCCGGCCATCGAGCGTGCCGTGACGGGCGTGGGTAAACGCCCCCACTGCGGCGGCACCGACGATCACGCAGAGGGAGACGCCCTGGGCCTCGTGCTGTTCGACACCCAGGAGGAGGACAAGCGCCGGGATGTAGATCGCGGCGCCGCCCACGCCGAGGGCTCCGGAGATGAGCCCGCCCACGAGGCCAACAGCGGCGCCAACCGCGAGTTCGGCGAGACCGTCGACGGACGCCAGCGGCTGCCCTTCGCCGAAGAGCAGCAGGCGGAGCCCGACCAGGAGGATGAATGCACCGAAGAGCTGTCGCAGGCGCATGCCCGGGATGAACTGAACGCCGGTGGCACCGAGGTAGGCCCCCGCGAGCGACGCGGGCAGGAGCACTCCAACGAGCGGCCAGCGCACACCTTCGCTGAACTGGTAAGTGATGGCGCTCGCACCAGCAGCGAAGATGATGACGACGAGCGAAGTCCCATGAGCAGTGTGCTGCCGCATCTTCAGGACGCCCGTCATCAGCGGGATCATGATTGCGCCGCCACCGACACCCGTCAGTCCGCTGAAGAACCCGCCCGTGAGGCCAGTGGCCCCGCTCGCGAACGCCCGGTTGTCCGCGTCGACGCTCATGCGACGGTACCCTCTGGCTGCTTCGGCTGCAGCGTCCAGGCGAAAAGGATGCCGACGAAGTAGAGCACGAGCAGCGGGCCCGCGACGAACGTCTGCGTCACCGGGTCAGGGGTTGGAGTGACGATCGCCGCGAGGATGAAGACGATGATGATGGCGTAGCGCCAGAACCCGAGGAGCTGGCGCGCGCGCACCAGGCCGAGCTTCGCGGCGATCGCGATCACCATCGGCAGCTCGAAGGCGATACCGGTCCAGAAGATCAGGCGCGTACAGAAGTTCACATACGCCTGGATCTGCTGCTGGTTTTCGATTTCGTCTGCACCAATGTTGAGCAGGAAGCCCATCGACTGGGGAAGGATGATCCAGTAGGCGAAGGCCATACCGGCGAGCAGGAAGAAGATCGTGCCGAGCAGGCCGGGGAGCAGGATGTTGCGCTCCTTCGGCGTGAGCCCCGGCACGACGAACGCCATCACCTCGTAGATGATGACGGGCGAGGCAAGGACGAGGCCGCCATACATCGCGATCTTGAAGATGGTCGCGATGCGGTCGGTAGGCGTGAGGCTGACCAGGCGGAAGTCGGGGATCTCCTCCCGCGCCGGGGCCAGGAACCACCCGAGGATCGTCTCCCAGAAGAAGGCACAGACGATGACGCCGAGCACAATTGCGACGGCGCAGACGATGACCCGGTTGCGGAGCTCCTTCAGGTGCTCCATCAGGGTCATTTCGCCGCCGCCGTGCTCCCCTGGCACCGCGGGGATATCGGCCGGGCGCTGGGCTGATTCAGCGCTCATTTAGAACACCATTGGGGGCGCCGGGGGCTGTTCATCGGCGTCCTGTTCTTGCTGGGCCGGTTTCGCAGCGGCAGGCGCCGGGTCGGCCGGAGCCTCAGTTGCGGGCGTCGCTCCTGCGTGTGCGCCATTCGTCGACGCCTCGGCCGGCTTAGATTCCGGTGACTCAAGCAGCGGCGGGAGATCGACCGCGCTGGCCTCCTGCAGGTCGCGCTGCCACTGGGACTGCTGCTTCTGCAATTCGGTCCGTGCGGTATCGACCTCGCCGCGTACCGTGCGGTACTGCTCTTCGAGGTAGTCGAACTCGTCGCTGAACTCGTTGCGGACGGCGCGCGCGTACTGTTGCAGCGTGCGCACCGCCCGCCCGATCTGGTAAGCCATTGCGGGCAGCCGCTCGGGTCCAACGACAACGAGCAGCAGAACGAGAATGAGCAGGAGTTCCTGGTAACCGACGCCCAGGAATTCCACTATGGCCTCCTAGCGGCCGGACGAGCGCCGGGCTCGGATGGTGAGGCCGGGCTACTTGTCCTCGACGCCGTGGTCTTTCAGGTAGTCTACGGCGTCCTGTACGGTCGCGATCTTTTCGGCGTCTTCATCGCTGATTTCGAGTTCCACCCCATCCTGGGAGAACTCCTCCTCGAGCGACATGATGAGCTCGACAAGGTCGAGCGAGTCTGCATTGAGATCATCGACGAAGGAGGCGGTGGGGGTCACTTCATCCTCCTCGACGCCTAGCTGCTCCACGACGATCGCGCGGACTCGTTCGAACACGTTGGCCACGATTCAGTTCTCCTGAGAAGTTGGGTTCGGGGTTTCCGCCTCTGGCGGCGGGGGCTCGCCCGTTCGAGTTGCCTTGATGCGTGCGCTCACTGTGCGGAGAACTCCGTTGACGAACGCCGGAGAGCTTTCTCCACCATACCGATGGGCGAGTTCGACAGCTTCATTGATGACAGCTGCGACCGGCGCCGAATTATCGGAAAGCAGTTCCCATATTGCAAGCCTCAGAATGTTCCGGTCAACGACTGCGAGGGACTCCGCGGGATAGCGCGAGGCGGCCTCGGCGATATAGCGATCGAGCTCTGCCTGGCGGCGCAAGACGCCACGCAGCACGCCCCGGCCGAACCCGCTCGGGCCGGCCGCCGCTACTTCGGGGTCTTCCTCCGAAACGTCTTCGACTCGCCGGTTATACGATGCCTCCGCATCGTGGTCCGAAGCATCTGCTTCGTAGAGCGCCTCCAGTACCAGGTACCGGGCGCGCCGCATGACGTTATCCGTCATGCCATCACCATGCCACCGTCGACCTGGATGCACTGTCCGGTGATGTAGCGGGCGCCATCGCCCGCGAGGAAGGCGACGAGCGGCGAAACTTCATCCGCTTCGGCGAGGCGCGCGAGCGGGATCTGGGCAAGAACCGCGTCGACCTGCGCCTCGGTGAGGTCCGCCGTGATGTCTGTCTTGATGAAGCCCGGTGCGATCGCGTTGACCGTGATCCCACGCGAAGCGACCTCTCGTGCGACCGCGCGCGTGAAGCCGACAAGCCCGGCTTTCGCGGCCGCGTAGTTCGCCTGGCCTGCGTTGCCCATGACGCCGACAACCGAAGCGATGTTGATGATGCGCCCGGCCTTCGCGCGCAGCATGGGCCGCATTGCGGCCTTGGTCACAAGGAAGGCACCCCGGAGGTTCGTGTTATGTACCGCGTCCCAGTCGGCCTCGGTCATGCGCATGAGTAGGCCGTCGCGCGTGATGCCCGCGTTGTTTACCAGGATGTCGAGGCCGCCGAACTGATCGACGGTCGCCTTGACGATGGCGCCTGCGGCCTCTGCGTCGGAGACGTCGCCCTGCACGGCGAAAGCCTCGCCGCCGGCCTGCTTGATCTCTTCGACGACGGCTTCCGCGGCCCCTGCCTGCGATTGATAGTTCACGGCGACACGTGCGCCCTGGCGTGCCAGCTCGAGGCAAATGGCACGGCCAATGCCGCGCGACCCACCGGTCACGAGCGCAGCTTTCCCGTCGAGGGTGCCCATTTGTGGCCTCCTAGAGGTCGACGCGGGTAGAGCTTGCGTCGTTGACGTTGAGGGTCGTGGACTTCCGGAGCATCCGCTTGATGATGGCGGTGAGGACCCGCCCGGGCCCGAATTCGATGAATGTGGTCACACCCTCCTCCCCGAGGAAGGCGACGGTGTTGCTCCACTGCACGGGGCGCGAGACCTGGTCCACCAGCTCGTGGCGGACGTTCAGCTCGTCGTGTACGGGTGTGGCCGTACAATTCGCGACCACCGGGATGAGCGGATCGTGGACGCTGGCGGTGGCCACGTGCTGGGTCATGCCTTCTGCAGCGGGCTTCATCAGCGAGCTGTGGAACGCACCACTGACACTCAGGGGGATGACCTTCGCGGCGCCGCGCGCCTTCGCGTAGTCGAGCGCGCGAACGACGGCTTCGCGCCGCCCGCCAATGACCACCTGGCCCGGCGCGTTGACGTTGCAGACCTCGGCGCCGGCCTCGCGGCAGACGTCTTCGCAGTCGGCAATGTCGAGCCCAAGGATGGCGGCCATGGTTCCGGGGTTCTTATCGCCCGCGGCCTGCATTAGTTCGCCGCGCGCTCGCAGCAGCTTGACGGCGTTTTCGAACGACAGGGAACCGGCCGCGACCAGCGCGGTGTATTCGCCGAGCGAATGCCCGGCGACATAGGCGGGGCGCTCCGCAAGCAGTTCGGGCGAAAGTTCGGTCGCGACCTTGAGCAGCGCGAGGCTGGTGACGGCGATAGCCGGCTGGGTGTTGCGCGTCTGCTGCAGCTCCTCCTCGGGGCCCTCGAAGCAGAGCCTGCTCAGGGAGAAGCCGAGGATGTCGTTTGCGCGGTCATACAGTTCCCGCGCGCTGGAGAACTGTTCGTAGAGATCTTTACCCATTCCGACGAACTGCGCGCCCTGGCCGGGGAACACAAATGCCCGGTCCTTGCGGACGGCTTCGCCGAAGGAGAGGAATTGCCCTTCCACGCCAGCAGACGTGGTTAGCTCTCGAGTTCGGGGTTCGGCAGCGCGATCGCTTCGCGGTTCCGGTAGGTCCCGCAAATCGGGCACGCGTGGTGCGCCAGGCGTGGGCTCTTGCATCGCGGACAGTCCACCACGTGGGGCATCTTGATGGCCAGGTGGCTGCGTCGCTTCCCCTGGCGCGACTTGGGGTATTTCCGCTTCGGAAGCGGCGGCATATCGGGTCTCCTTCAGGTCGTTACCCATTCGATTGTCTCAGTGTACCAGCGTCAACCGGCAAACCCGCGGTCATACGGCCCGGGCACGGTCAAGTGGCGGCGATGGCGCCGGTTATCCCCGAGATCTTGCGGTACGAGAACGGTAGTGTCGAACGTTCGCTGTGGCCCAGGCTCCTGTCGTGCGGAGTCTACTGGCCCTTGGCCGGATTGACAGCTGCCGTATAGTCCGGGCAAGGAGGACTGTTCGCCATGCAGCGACTATTCATTTACGCTGTATTACTTGCTACTGCGCTTGGGTTATCGGTCCTTGCAGGACAAGACGCTGCTGCAGAAAGCGGTCCCGTTGGCGACACCTGCTTGGTGTCCGGACGGTTGTCTGGAGAGTACGATCCCGCCCGACCGACACTCGTTAAGGAAGCAATCGTTGGCCCGGGGTGCCTGGTCCAAGTAAGGGAAGGCGAGCTGACGGCTTCCGAATACACACGGGTTGCGGGCACGGAACCGGCCAGAGCAGAATCTCTCCTCGCCTCCGGCTACGTTCGGACACGTCTCCGGACGGAACACCTCCAAGTTCTGATGGTTCAACTCGACAACTACCTGAATTGGTCTTGGTCGGGTTCTCAAGTGTTGGGCTACAGTAACTCCGCGACGCCCGCAACTTCCGGGTGCAGTTGGGATGTGACGGATGGGCCGTATACATGGTTTGATACCAACGGCCTGCCTTCCACGATCTACTCGTACGCGTGGGCCTACTTCGAGAGCTGTTATCCTCCTGACAAAGGTTGGCTAGAGCCCATGGTTTGGGGCGACTATGCAGGAGGTTGGGGCTACTACTGTGATTACTCGATCACATTACCCCTCGGGTCCTCCGTCCAGTGCATTCCGACGCAGATCTATTGACTGATCGGCGTGCGGTAAGGCTGATTGGGCCAACGCTCGCCGTTGTTGCGGGCGTCGTGCTCACCGCCGGCATTATTTACGCTGCCTTCGGTCCGCTCCACACGAGCGGACCGGAGGTATCCGACGGCCGAATTGTCCGGCCGGAGTCAACGCATTCGCTCTACAGCGAGGGCATCGGCCTCGCCACGGGCGCGCAACTCGCCTGGTTTGCCATCTGTGCAGCGCTCATCGTGACAGTGGGATGCGTAGGTTTTGGCAACGACGACAGCCCCGCCCTACGACGGGCGCTCTGCGCGATTGGCGTCCTGACAGCTATCTCTGGAACGATGCTGCTTCTGACGATCGGCTGGCTGATGCTGCCGGGTGCACTGCTCGCCCTGCTCGCCGCAGCGAGCTGGAGTTGGGTAACAGCCGCTGGACGTCGTCACCCGATCCGAGACGCCTAAGGAGGTGACTGGGACTTCAATGCTGCCAGTGCGGCCCAGCGAGTGTCGATGGGGGTCCGGTCACAGGCGCAGGCTGCCATGCTGAGGTCCTGACCGCACTCGGGGCAAATCCCCGGACAGTCCTGGCGGCAAAGCGGCTGCATCTCGGCAGCCACTTCCGTGTATTGCCGGACGGCCTCCCTGGTGTCGATTGTGTTCTCCAGGCTGATGCGGAAATCCTCGGGATCCTCCGGCGCCGGGAGGCGCACGCCAGTCACCGGGTCGACCTGCTGCTGGAAGATCTCTTCGAATTCCACGTGTTCCCGGTAGGCGAACGGCGCCAGGCAGCGGCTGCACGAGTCGTCGATGAAGACATCAGCTTCGAAGCGCACGAGCACCCCATTGGGCACGCGCACGAGTTCGACGGTGCCCCGGTGGACCGGGTCCTCGGGATCGAGAATGGCGGTACGTGTGGAGCCTACTGGCTCCCGGAGTAGTTGTGAGACATTAAATTCCATGTGGGGGACACCTCGCGGGCGGAGGTAGATCCAGTATAGCCCGCCGCGGTGGCGCGACCGCCACCAGCAGTGCCAGTGCCATAACGACGGACGGAGCGTAACGATTCGGCCAAATCCTGGCAGGTGCACTGCAGCACCGTTTACTCGCCTCGGGGCCGCGCGTAGCCTTAGCTGCTACGGTTAGCCTATGAGCCAGGTCCTCGAAATCCTCACCCTCCAAACCATCGACGACGAAGCCGCCTCGCTCCGCGCGGCGCTCGCGGACATCGACCGCCGCCTCCAGGGTGACGAGGAGTTGATTGCCGCGCGGCACGAACTCCTGGAAGTCGAGAGCCGCCTGAATGCCGTCCGCAGCAGGCAGCGCCGCCTGGAGGACGAAGTCGAATCCCTGAGCGACAAGCTGGCGCGCGAGGAGACCCGGCTCTACGACGGCTCCGTGAAAGTGCTGAAGGAGCTCCAGGGACTCCAGGCCGAGGTCGAGAACCTGCAGAAAACGCGCTCGTCGCTGGAGGATGAACTCATCGGCGTGCTCGACGAGGCGGAGGCCATCGACCGGGAATACGCAGCGAAGGCCGCCGTGGTGCGGAAGCTCGAAGAACGATGGGAACAGCACTCGCAGGACCTTCGGCGCGAGGCGCGGCGGCTGACGGACGCTGTCGTGCGCGTCGATGCCCGCCGCGAAGCGCAGAAGACGAAGATTAGCCCGCGGCCGTTGCAGCTCTACGAGGACCTTCGTGTTCGAAAAGGCGGGATGGCCGTTGCGCGCGTGGTGGGCGCCACCTGCAGCGGGTGCCGCGTGGCCATCCCCGACGCCGTCCGGCGCAAGGCCATGTCGCCCACCGATCTCGCGCAGTGCCCGAACTGCGAGCGCATCCTGAGCATCGGATGAGCGAATGAAGGCGGTTGGCTACTTCGTCGAAGGTGCGCACCGCAACGGAAACCGCCGCTCGATCGGCGAGCAGAACCGCGCCTTCCTCGATTTCTGCACGCGCTTCGGGTTCGAAGTCGCAGGCACCTTCCTCGATACTGACAATCCCGACGCCGCCGGGAGCGGGTTCCGCCAGATGCTGCAGTTCCTTTCGCGGGACGACCGTGGCTTCATGGTCGTGGCGATCGACAGTCTCGGCGTACTCGGGCCGGATCTCGGCCAATCGGCGATGAAGCTGCTCACCATGGAAGCGACCGGGGTGCAGGTTGTCTCGGTCCACAGCGGCAAGGAATTGGCGCGGGAGCTCGTGAGCGACTGGGCCGAGCGTGACGAGGGGCCACCGGTCTCGGAGCGGGTGCGCTCGGCGATGCGCCGTAAGGCAGTGAAGGGCGAAGCACTCGGCCGCCCGCCATATGGCTACCGCGTCGGGCCGCGACGGCGGCTGGAGTTGGTGCCGGACGAGGCCGTCGTGGTGCGCTACATCTTCAAGCTCTACCTGCACGATGACATGGGCATCCGGAAGATCGCCGGGCAGCTCAACGAGGAGAACATCCCCACGCGCCGCGGCGGCCGTTGGAGCATGGTCACCGTGCGTGACCTCCTGCGGAACCGCGCCTACCTCGGCACCTATACCCGTTTCGGCGTCAAGGTCCCCGGCTCGCACCCCCCGCTCGTGTCACCCGAAGACTTCCGGCGGGTGCAGGAGCGCCTGCAGTCACGAAGTGCGACTGTGCGTGAGCGGAAAGTCACGCCGTTCCTGCTCTCGGGCATCGTCTACTGCGCGCGTTGCGGCAACAGGATGATCGGCGTCAGCCGGCGGCAAAAGTGGACCACCAAAGCCGGCGAAAAGAAAGCCGCCTCCTACCGCTACTACCAGTGCGAAAGCCGCACTAACCAAAACGCCTGTGGCTACAACACGCAGCGCGCGCAAGAGTTGGAGGATCGCCTGCGCCAGCTTCTCGGCGAGGACACGGAGGGCGTCCGGCGGGTACGGCGTGCCGGGAATGTGGACTCCTACGTCCTCGACCTTGGGTCGCAGGTAGAGAAGATAGAGGCCCGGATGCGCCGAGTCCGGCGGCAGGTCGAAGAGCTCGTGGCCGATGCCGCGAACGAGCTCATCTCCGTGGAGCGGATGAAGGCGCTCGGGCAGGAGCTCGTGCGGGAGCAGCAGGAACTGGAGGAGGAGCTGGCCGCCACCAAGGCCCGCCTGAGCGCGCATGAATCGGAGGCCGAGCGCCATCGCTATCTCGACGAGCTGCGGCACCGGGTGGTCGCCGAGTGGGACGCTCTCGACTTCACCGAACTGCAGACCATCCTGCGTGAAGTTGTCGACCGCCTCGAGGTCGATGGGGCCGAGGCACGGCTCTACCTGCGGCCATGAAGCTCATCGTCTATGCCGACGGAGCAAGCCGCGGCAACCCCGGGCGTGCGGCGATCGGTGCGAGCGTGCAGGACGTTTCCGGGGCCGAACTCGCCACCGTGAGCGAGACCATCGGGATCGCCACGAACAACCAGGCGGAGTACCGCGCCGCGATCGAAGGTGTCCGTGCCGCGCGGAAAGCCGGCGCCACGGGGATCGAGCTGCGGATGGACAGCGAACTCGTTGTGCGCCAGCTCACGGGTCAGTACCGGGTGAAGAACGTTGCGCTCCAGCCACTCTTCGCCGCGCTCGTGCAGGAGCTGGAAGCGACCGGGCCGTACACCGTGGGCCATGTCCCCCGGGCTCACAACGCCCGCGCGGACGCGCTCGCGAATGCTGCGTTGGATGCGGCGGCGGAGTAGCCACGCCCTCACCGCGAGAACAAATGTGCTAAAATGAGCGGGAAAGCTGACGGCAGGTGGCCGAAAGCTGATAGCCTAGGGCAGGTTCAGCGGGCCGGGCAGCCGCTGCAGTTCGCTGCAGAGGAAAGTCCGGACTCCACCGGGCAAGGTGCCAGGTAACGCCTGGGCGGCGAAAGCCGACGGCCAGTGCAACAGAAACATACCGCCCGCCTCGGCGGGTAAGGGTGAAATGGTGCGGTAAGAGCGCACCGGCGTCCTGGCAACAGGGCGGCCGGGTAAACCCCACCTGGAGCAAGGCCAAATAGGGGAGAAGGGCGCCCGGCCCGTTATCACTCCCGGGTTGGCTGCTAGAGCGCCGCGGCGACGCGGCGTCGAGAGAGATGGCTGCCGCTTCCGTTCGCGGGAGCACAGAATCCGGCTTACAGGCCCGCTGAACCCGACCTCGCTATCACCTGTCAGCTTTCCGCCGTCAGACCTCCCGAAACCCCCTCACTGAGAGCCATGTGCTCGCCGGCATCCTTGCTTCGCGTGTTCAGACGGAAGCCGATGTAGATGAAGATGATGCCGATGAACTCGGTCACGTAGAGGACCTCGGTGTAGCCCGCGCGCGTGAAGGAGCCGCCGATACCCGGCAGAATCGCCCCCACCGCGATGCAGATGTTCCCGAAAAACCGGTCGCGTGTAGACGGCGTGCCCGCGTATTTTCGCGCGGAAACCACAGCCCCACCGACGAGGAAGATGAACGCATAGGTGTTCACGAAGGGGCTGAAGAAGCGCACCCACTCCCACTGGATGACCTTCCCGGTGAGCCGGTGCTCCTCGACGAGTGCAGTATCGAGCGGGGTCAGGATCACGAACAGCGACGCCACCGCGACAAAGCCAACGAGGGCCACGGCAAGGCGATGGGCCGTCTGCCGCTCGAGCATCAGGTAGACCGTTCCCTGCGCCAGCGGCGCACCTCCCAGGAGCGCCCCGGAGATGTACCACGCGCGAAAGATAGGCTCCTTCCACCCGAAGATCGTGGTGAAACCCTCCATGAAGGTCCCC
>JALOAP010000147.1 GCA_023228745.1 Dehalococcoidia bacterium
CAAAGTCGTTGCGGAGGCGGCGATGCATGACGGTGGTATCGCGCAGCCAGTCGATGCCGGCCGGCTGGAGCAGGGTCGAATCGTCGCCGACGCCATCGCCGCGGTGACGGCGCTGGGCTTCCCCCGTGCGGAGGCGAAGCGCTGGGTTGAGGAAGCGCGTGAGGCGGACCCGGGGCTCAACAGCGTCGAGGAGCTCACGCTAGCGGTCCTTCGCGCGCGGGGTGCGGGCTAACCCCGGTCGCGGCTGCGAATTTGCGCGGATACCATGGATTTGTGACCGAACCTGACCCCGATGCCTCCTCTCCGCCCGCGCCCCAACCGCCCAACCGTGAACGCCCACTCTGGACAGCGTTCCTGACGCCCATCGCGGTCGTCATTGGCGCGGTCATCATCGCGGGGGCGATCTGGGTTTCGAACGAAGACGATGCAGCAGACGATACGAGCCTCCCGGCCGATGGCTCGGCTTCGACCGCGCCGGTCGACGAAGGCACGGCTGCGCCTCCCGGCCCGGCGACTCTGCTGGCAGCGTTCGAAGGCTACGGCGAGGCGATCCAACTGGACGGGGCGGCGTTCGACCAGTGTCTTGCGGATGCGCAGAGCCGCGCCCAGGTTATCGGCGCACACCTGAACCGGGGTAGCGAGCTGGGCGTCACTGGCACCCCGACCTTCTTCATCAATAACAAGATGATCGTCGGCGCGCAGCCACCGGAGGTGTTCGACGAGATCATCGACCGCGAGCTCGAAGGGAGCCCCGCGACGCTGGACGGCTATTCGCCCATGATCCTGGAGCTCGCCTCCAGCGGCCGCTTCGCCATCGTCAAGTCACCGGTCGACGTCTCCGACGCCACGATCGAGGGCAACCCGCAGGCGAAGGTGATGATCGCCGAGTTCAGCGACTTCCAGTGCCCGTTCTGCCAGCGCTGGAACCAGCAGAACCTGGAGCGCGTGCGCGAGCGGCTCGGCGACGACGTGGCGATGGCCTTCCTGCACTTCCCCATCACGCAGATTCACCCCAACGCCGGCAACGCCAGCGTCGCCGCCGTCTGCGCGGGCGAACAGGGCAAGTTCTGGGAGATGCACGACCTCCTCTTCGCCCGCCAACAGGAGTGGCAGAACCTCCCGCCGAACTAGGCGGCGGGTTACCGGCTACCGATCCCCGATCCCCGCTACAGGATCGGGTCGACGATGATGGCCTGTTCGCGTGCGGGGCCGACGGAAATGAGGTCGACGGGGCACTCGAGGAGCTGCTCCACGCGGCGGATGAACGCTTGCGCGGGCAGCGGCAGGTCATCGAAGTTGCGTACCTCGCTCGTCGCGTCGGTCCAGCCGGGGAGCTCTTCGTAGACCGGCTGCACGCGGTTCAGGGTCGATTCGCGCGCGGGCAGTGTCTCGAGGATTTCGCCGTCGAGTTCGTAGCCCGTGCAGATCTTGATGCTCTCGAGGCCGTCCAGCACGTCGAGCCGGGTGAGCGCGATGGCAGAGAGGCCGTTGAAGCGCACGCTGTAGCGCGCGGCCACCGCATCGAGCCAGCCGATGCGGCGCGGGCGGCCGGTGGTGGTGCCGTATTCGCCGCGCCCCCACTCCTTGCCGTGGTCGCGCAGGCGGTCGGCCGTCTCGTCGAAGAGCTCAGTCGGGAAGGGGCCGTTGCCGACGCGTGTGCAGTAGCTCTTGAAGACGCCGACGACGCGCTGGATCTCGGTTGGGCCGACGCCCACGCCCAGGCCGGCGCCACTGCTCGACGAACTCGGCACGCTGGACGTGACGTACGGGTAGGTGCCGTGGTCGAGGTCAAGGAGCGAACCCTGGGCCCCTTCGAGGAGCACGTATTCGCCCCGCCGGTGCGCTTCGAGCACCGTCTCCTGGGCGTCGCCGACGTAACTCGCGAGGCGCTGGCCGAACTGCGCGTATTTCTCGATGGTCTCCCGGGCGTCGATAGGTTCGCCGCCGTAGACGTTGCTGATGACGCGGTTCTGGTAGTCGAGCACGGCTTCGACGCGGGCGGTCAGGTCCTCGTGGCGAAGAAGGTCGGCGATGCGGATGCCGCGCCGGGCGACCTTATCGATGAAGCAGGGGCCCACACCCTTGCCAGTGGTACCGATGGCAGCCGCGCCGCGCATCGTTTCGTCCAGCAGGTCGAGGGATTTGTGCCAGGGCATGATGACCTGGGCGCGGTCGCTCACGACGAGCCGGGTGGTGTCGATGCCGCGCTGTTCGAGCGTCTCGATTTCGCCGAGCAGCACTTCGGGGTCGATAGCGACGCCGTTGCCGATGACACACGTCTTTTCGGGGTAGAAGATGCCCGCCGGGACGAGGTGGAGCTTGAATTCGCCCTGTTCGTTCACGATGGTGTGGCCGGCATTGTTACCTGCGGAGTAACGGGCTACGACACGGGCTTTCCGGGCGAGCAGGTCGACGATGCGGCCTTTGCCTTCGTCACCCCACTGCCCGCCGACAACGACGACGATAGGCATGGGAACTCCCTAAGGGTGCATCTGCGAGAGACGCAAGTAACGGGTCTCCGGCCGGAGACCCGTTGACGCATAGTATCAGGCCGAAGGGCCGCGCCGCTACTACGCAGGCTGGTGACCGGTGCACGGACTACTGGTCGAGTGTGGCGAACAGCGCTTCGAGCGGGATACGGAGCCGGGGAAAGTAGTGACTTGTGCGTGTGCCGTCCGTGGCGACCGCGCGCCCATCCGCCTCCGCTTCGAACACCTCGGCGATGCGCTGCCCGGGTCGATGAGCCAGCAGGCGGCCACACCGTATCGCACGTATGGAGCGGCACTTGGTCACGCTGCGACCATGCCGAAGGCCAGGCAGCTTTGCTGCCCTGATCCCACCTCCAGCTTTCGTGCAAGGGGTTACAGGAAAGAAAAGCGGGGTATCCGGGACATAACAGCCGCAATGCGTGAATTTTGCATGACATATACCTCCGCTTGACGGTCAAGCAGCGTACCGTTCGCAAGACGCGGCGTTTCGCGCAAGGTGTGGAGATGCACAGCTGGACAGCGAGCTGGCTCACCGAGGGGTGCGGGCCAATGGGCCACACCCTCATCGCCATTGCCACCGAGGGGGAGGCCCCGGTGTTGCGCTGCACCCGTTGTGCGCGGCGTGAAGTAGTGGGCGGCGAAACCTGCCTCGTCTGCAACAACACAGGCGAAGGGCGCTACACCATGTACCGCACAAACAGCAGCGAACCGGTGGGTACGGGTGGGTTGTGCACCACCTGTGCGGCCGAGCTGCTGCAGGGCCTGCCGGTTGAGGGCTGGCTCGCCCGCCCCGCGAGCGAGGCGGCTTGCGCCGATTGCAGCACGGAGAGCTTTCGCGCGGGTTAACTTCGCTCGGGCTCGCCGAAGAATTCGGCGTTCACCCGGGCGTAACAGTCGCCGCAGATGCCGTGGCTCACGCGCGCGTCATTTCGCCCGCCGTTCCCGGCGTACTCCTCCGGCGTTAGCCAAACCTGCAGCATGGATGGATGGCGCAGCCGCTTGCAGTAGCTGCAGGCCGTCACGATCGGCGATTCCTCGTCGAGCAGGCCGGGCAGGCGCGGTGCGAAGAGCGGCAATGCCGGACGCTGCCGTTCGGAGAGCAGCAGCGATTGGTAGAGGAAGGCCTGTGGTTCGCCCCCGTCCCGCAGGAGACGGATGTGCATGCGCATCCGCCGGATCCGGTCCGGCGAATCGCAGCGGAAGTCGTAGGCAACGCGGTCGCGGCGGCTGAGAAGGAGGCTGCGGCGGATACAGGCATCTGCTTCGCGTGCGGCCTCACCCTCGATGAACTCCGTCAGCGTGCGCCCGGTGACCACGCGAGGGTCGGCCAGCGCTGGCGCGCCGTTCGCCTCGGCGAACTCGCGCCAGGGGCCCTGCCCACAGGCGAGGATGCGACCCTCGAGGTCGACCACATATGCGACCCCCGGCAGCGCATCGAGCAGCGTGCGGGTGGTGATCCGATCGAGGTGCATTCGGCGCGATGCTACCCGCGTGTCTCTCTTCCGTCTCCCCGGCAATTCCCGGACTTTTCGCCGAATACACCCGCGCAAACACGCTGCCGGGTGGGGCGAGAAGGCTGGCTCAGAGAACGAGATACGTCGCGACGATGAACGCGAGCAGCTCTACGACAAACTGCGCAGCAAGCGGCATGGGTGTTTGTCATAGTCTCACTTTTTCGGCTCGTCTGACAGCAGCCCGTGCGCCGTCCGCCATCCGCCACTCTTGTGTGAAGAAGCCCGACACATGGCCGATGCTCTTTTGTGAGCGCAGTGGGCTACGCTCTTTGTTCTAACGAGCGAAGGGAGAGCGTGTGGAGCAACGGCTGAGAGCGCCGCATCCCCATCATCGGGTCGAATGGGCCACCATCGGGCGGGAGGTCTCGCTCGCGGTGCTCGGCTTCCTGGTGTACTTCGGGGTGCGCGGCCTGACGGACGCACGCGTTTCCGTGGCCGAAGCGAACGCAGAGCGCGTAGTGCGGCTCGAGGAGTGGCTCGGCATCGCCCACGAAACGCAGTGGCAGGCCAAGATCGTTGAATACGACGGCCTGGTCACCTCTTTCAATTGGATCTACATGTTCGGCCATTGGCCGGTGATCGCGGTGACGGCGTTCTGGCTGTTGTTCACCCAGCCCGTCCACTACCGTCTCATCCGGAACGCGTTTCTCATCTCCGGCGCCATCGGCCTGGTCATCTTCGCGGTCTTTCCCGTGGCGCCGCCACGGCTGTTCGACCCCGACATCGTCGATACAGTGAGCGACCGTTCGCGCAGCTACCGCGTGCTGCAACCACCGATCTTCGTGAACCAGTACGCCGCCATGCCGAGCCTGCACTTCGGCTGGAACCTGTTGATCGGCATCGCGCTTGTCCTCTATGCGAAGCCGGTAATCGTGCGGGCGGCCGGCGTCATCCTGCCCATCCTGATGTTTGCGGCCGTGATCCTGACGGCGAACCACTTCATCCTCGACCCGCTGGCGGGCAGTGTGGTTGCGCTGGCCGGCCTCGCCGCCGCAGTGTGGTATCAGCGTCGCGTGGCGCAGCCGCCGCCACAGCGCCCTGGTCCGAAGATCGGAGGGAACGGCATGAGACGCGGCCGGTTCACGCCGGAGCGCCCACTCACCGTGGCGCATCGCGCCGGGAACCACATCGCCCTGCTCCGCGAGGCGGAGGCGATCGGTGTCGACCTGGTCGAAGCGGATGCCCGCTGGTGGAAGGGCCGCGTCGAAGTGCGGCACCTGAAGACGATGGGCCCGGTGCCACTGCTCTGGGACCGCTGGAAACTGACGCCCGGGTGGACGCCGCGCCTGCAGCTCGAAGAACTCCTGCCGGAAGTCGGTCCGGAGACCGAGCTCATGCTCGACTTCAAGCCCGGCGACGAGGCGTTTTCGCGCCAGGTGCTGGAGTCCATGCGCCGGCTGCTGCCGGGTCGACGGTACACCGTCTGCTCGCAGTTCTGGCCCCTGCTCGAAAGCTTTATCGATGAGCCCGGCGTGCGTGTGGTCCACTCCGTCGGGAATGGCCGCGCCCTCCGCCGGGTGCTCCCGCACCTGCAGCAGCACCCGCGCGAGCGCCGTGCCATCTCCATCCATCGCAAGCTGCTCACGCCCGGCGTTGTCGCCGAGCTTTGCGCCGAGGTTCCGCTGGTGATGTCCTGGCCGGTGAATACCGAGGCGCACCTGCGAGAGCTGCAGTCGTGGGGCGTCAACGGCGTTATCAGCGACAACATGGACCTCCTCCGCATGCTGGCCGACGAGCGCCGGCAGCTTTCGGAGGCCGAAATCGTCATCCCTGATCGCACGCCCCGCTAGTTCACGATTCGCGACTCACGGCCCGGGGACGCCGCAGGCTGCCCAAGCCGCTCCCGTCGTCGCGCCGCGCCGTTCGCTTGGCGGGAGCCATGCAATCGGCAGTCGAACTAGGTTTCCTTGATCCCCATGTCGATCAGGAACTCGCCCGAGGGGAGCACGAGCGGCACCACCAGCCGGGTCAGGTTGAACGTCGTGAACGCGACGTTCGAGCCGACGAGCAACATCGGCGGCGACATATCGTTCTGGATCTTCGCCCGTTCTAGTGCCATGCCCGCCTGCCCGGTGATGATGTTCGCGAGCTCGGCGATGGCGCTCTGGGCGATGGAATCCAGTTCCGTCACTTCTTCTTCCATCATCGCCCCGGCAATGGCGCAGGCCGTCTCGCGGGACATCGAGTAGATGACCAGCCCGGCGATGCCCCCGGTAACGGCGATGATGGCGTTCACTTCGCCGCGGACGGCACTGGAGCGAAGGCGATGGATCTTCCCCTTCGCCACAGGCTGACCGCACATCTGCATGAGGACGCGCGCGGCCGCTTCCACGATGGGACCAACGATAGCGAGCTGCGGCCGGTCCCCGCGCCCTGCGGCGGCGTGCGCCCCCTCGCTGATCGTCACTTTGGCCACCTGCACAGCACACTCCCCGGGGCTGTCGCCCGCCCGCTTAGAGTGTCGGCTGGTGGGGGCTCCTGCTTGAGGGGTTTCGATGTGTTTTGCCCTGTGAGCGAACTGCAATCAGCGGCTGTGCTCAGCCGATCCCGGTGTCCGCGCCCGCAAGCAACGCTCGGATCACACTCCGGGGCGCGCATTCGCCACGGGCAGGGAGGAACAGATGGTAGAAAACGATCGCCGCGAGGAGGCGGAAGAGATTGCGAAGGGCGGCCCGAACGAGGGAGGGGGCGCCTGGACGACCGAGAACGAAGGCCGGGCTCCCAGCAGCAAAGAACCGGCCGGTACCTATCGCGGCATGGCCGGGAGCCAGGCCCACGGTGTTGTCCCGGCGGCGGAATCGAACGTCAGCGAGGGGATGAGCAGCGGCGCGCGCCACTACACGGTCGAGGACGGCGACACGCTCGAGACTATTGCCGCACGCTTCTATGGCAGTGCCGCCGAATGGGAGCGCATCGCGGAGGCGAACCAGGACAAGCTGGGCCTGAATAACCTGCTCTACCCGGGGCAGGAACTCACGGTTCCCGAGGTGCGGGGCTAGGTTTCGAAGCCGGAGGGTCGCAACTCGCGGCCGCGCAGCACCTCTGGCAGCTCCCCCCCGGGCACGCTCACCCAGAGTGCTCCACGGTCGACCTGGAACGTCGCCGGGGTCTGGCCGATGTAGTCGCCGTCGACCTGTACGGCC
>JALOAP010000189.1 GCA_023228745.1 Dehalococcoidia bacterium
CGGCCAGGCCCGGTGTTTCGACCACGACCGTTTCGCCGCGCTGGTGCACCACACGGGCGTCTCCTTCGAGCCGCGACACCGCGAGCCGCGCCGAGAGGCGCGCGCCATCCAGGACCGTGTGGGGGCAGAGCGCAACCATGTCGAGCAGGCCGTCGTCTGCGTAGGCTTCGGGTGCGAACTCGACGAGCCCGCCGTAGAGCCGTGTGTTGGCGATCACGATCACCGCGAGCTGGTCTTCGTACTCCGTCTCGTCGGTGCGCCAGCGGGCGGGCGCAGGCTGCAGCCGGGGCACGGTGATCGCCGTCTGGAACATATAGGCCAGGTCGCCGAATCGGCGCTTCAGGCTCGGGTTCACCCGCCGGACAACCTCGGCGTCCCAGCCCACGCTCGCCATCAGGAGAAAGCAGGTATCGGCGACACGGCCGAGGTCCATGCGCGTGCGCTGCCCCGAAAGGTGCGCGTCGATGGCGGCACGGATGCCCCTGGGAAGGCCGACTTCTCGCGCGAAGATATTGACGGTCCCGGCCGGCACCGCTGCCAGGGCCGTCGACGATCCCGCGAGCCCCAGTGCCGCATCGCGGACGGAGCCATCGCCGCCGGCCACGAAGAGCAGGTCGTCGCCGCGCTCTGCCGACTTTCGTGCTGCGTCAGTCGCGTCCGCGGAGGACTCGGGCACGACAAGCTGCGTCTCGATGCCCTGTTTCCGCAGGTAGCGCACGGCACGGAGCGGCTCCGGCAGCCGCTTTGCGATGCCGCGCGCGGCCGGGTTCACAATGAAGGTGGCACGTCGGTAGGGAGTGGTCATTTGCCGCGGCTTTCTTTCGAAACGTACCATAGGACCACATCTCCCGCGGAGTCCCCGGTGATCACGATTACGCATGTTGACCACATCAGCATGGCTGCGGCCGATTGGCGCGCGCAGTCCGCAAAGCTCCAGAAGCTCCTCGGCTTCAAGTTCCTCGGCAACTGGGACATCACTGAAGACGATGATTTCAGCGGCTGCACGAGCCAGGTCCCCGGGACCGATATCGAATTCGAAGTCATCCAGCCGATACGTCCCGACAGCTTCGTCCAGAAGTTCCTCGACACGGAAGGCCCGGGCCTCCACCACATCACCGTCGAAGTGCCGAGCATCGATGAGGCCGCTGAGGAGCTGAAGCGGCTCGGCATGACGCCCTTTGGCGGCATCACCGACGATGGCGAGTGGCACGTGACCTACATCCACCCAAAGGATAGTGGCGGCGTCCTCTGGCAGCTTTTCGAGCCGAATCGCCCGCCGCGCGAGGTCGACCGCACCACGCCCGACGGCGGCATCGTGAATCTGAAGCGGGTGGACCATGTCTCGATCGCCGTGCCGGATGTGGAGGCACAGGTGAAGTGGCAGCGGCGCGTCTTCGGCATGGAGCAGCTCCAGACCTGGACCGACGAATACCTCGGCTACAGGGGCGCGGTGATGCGCATTCCGAACAGCCAGCTCCAGTTTGAAATGATGGCCCCCACGCGGCCCGACAGCTTCGTCCAAAAGTTCATCGATACACGCCGCCCGGGCATGCACCACATCTGCTGCGAAGTCGAATCCGTGGATAAGGCGGTGGAGGCACTGCTCGCAGCGGGAATCGAACCCCACGGCGGCATCATCGAAAACGACTGGAAGAAGCACACCTTCATCCATCCGCGCGATAGCGGCGGCGTGCTGTTCCAGCTCTTCGAGGACTAGGGCGCCTGCGGCGCCCGGTGCCGTGTCGACCGGCTCCACACAGGCGCCGGGGAGGGTACACTCCACCGGGCACCAACGACCAACAGCCAATACCCATCGCCAAGGAGTACCGCGTGACCGAACCCGTCGTCCTGGTCGAAACCGTCGATCGCATCGCCACCGTCACCCTGAACCGGCCGGCGAAGATGAACGCTCTTTCGAGCGAGCTGCGCACGCTGGGTGCGGAGACGTTCCATCGCCTGAAGGACGACCCGGGCGTCGACGTGATCATCCTGACCGGCGCGGGGCGCGCGTTCACGGCGGGGCTCGACCTGAAGGAACTGGGCGGCGAAGAAGGCAGCGTGGCCGCCGGTTCGAGCACGGCGCTGGACCTCGATATTGTCGGCGCGATGCTCGCTTGCCCACAGCCGATCATCGGCGCCATCAACGGTGTGGCTGTGACTGGCGGGTTCGAAGTCGCGCTCGCCTGCGACATCCTTGTTGCCTCGACGGAGGCGCGCTTTGCCGATACGCACGCGCGCGTGGGCGTCATGCCCGGCTGGGGGCTGAGCATCCGGCTGCCGCGCCTCATCGGCGTAAGCCGCGCGAAGGAACTGTCGCTCACCGGCAACTACCTTGACGCCGAGCAGGCGGAGCGCTGGGGGCTGGTGAACCATGTGCTCCCGCCGGACGAGCTGCTCCCGTTCTGCCGCAAGATGGCCGAAGACATGCGCTCCTGCGCGCCGGGTATGGTGCGGAGCTATAAGCGGATGATCGACGAGGGCTACGCTATCCCCTTCGGCGAGGCGCTCCAGCGCGAGATCGAGGTGTCGCGCGCACACATGCGGGGGGTCACGCCGGAACAGGTGGCCGAGCGCCGGCGAGGCATCCAGGACCGGGGTCGCTCACAGGCCACATCCTAGCCCGGAGGAGGCTGCCGCGATGGAACTCCCGCCTGAACTGGCCAGCCTCGACTACTGCTACCTCACGACCACGGGCCGCAAGAGCGGCCAGCCGCGCGAGATCGAGATCTGGTTTGGCGCCCGGGGCAGCACGCTCTACCTGCTCTCGGGTGGTGGCGAAGCAGCGCACTGGGTGCGGAACATCCGCGCCGAGCCGCGCGTCAGTGTGCGGGTGGGCGACCGCACCTTCGCGGCGCGCGGCCGCGTGGTCGAACCCGGGACGGACGAGGACACCCGCGCCCGGGACCTGCTTGTCGCGAAGTATCAGCCCGGCTACGGCAGCGATCTCTCTGGCTGGCGTGCCCGCGCCCTCCCCGTAGCCCTCGACCTGCAAGGGTAGTCACGCGGACGCGGCCCTACGGCGAGGAGCCATAGCCGATAGCCACCTACCCTGCGCGGCTCCCCATGTCCCGCAGGAGGCGCATGAACTCGGGGTCGCCCTGGAGCGACGACAGGCGTGCCTCCGCGGCGGCCTCGCGCGCGTAGCTCGCATCCAGTTCCATCGCCCGGCGGAGGCGGCGCAGTGCTTCCTCCCGGTCGGCGAGTACGGCGGCAGCCTGGGCTGCCCCGTAGTGTGCGGCGGCGTCGCGCGGCTCGCGTTCGGCGGCTTGCCGGAAGTCCTCCATCGCCCGGGTAGCGTCGTCCCGGTAAAGGTAGGCGAGGCCGCGGTTCACCATCACGGTCGTGTCGCCCGGGTCCACCGCGAGGGCGGCGTCGAAGTCGCGGAGCGCAGCCTCGTGCTGTCCGCGGTAGAGGTGCAACATGCCGCGGTTGTTCAGCACGTCGGCGTCGAGCGGTGCGAGTTCGAGTGCCCGGTCGTAATCGGCGAGCGCCGTTTCGTAGTCGCCGTTTCGTGTGCGGGCATTCGCACGGTTGTAGTAGCCCGCAATGAGCGTGGGGTCTGTTTCGATGGCGCGGGTGTACCGGTCAATCGCGAGGCCGTATTGGCCCACATTGAAGTAGACGTTCCCCTCGTCGAGGTAGGACTCGGCGTCGCGTGCGGGGGTGGCGGGCACCGGCTGGGGCGCGACATCTTCGAGTGCTTCCTCCAGCGCCTTGGGCAGGCCGCCGGTCGCGTCGGCGGGTGCGCCTGGTGCCGGCTCGGGTGCCGGCGCGGTGGGTGCGCCGCCTTCGGCCGCTTCCGCGGGTGGCGGGCTCGCCGTGGCCACCTCGGCGTCCCCTGGCGCGATGGTGGCGGACGCGGGCTCGTCTTCCTCCTCCGCCGGGAGTTCCTCCGTCACGTCATAGAGTGGCGTTGTTTCGAGCACTGCAGGCCCGGGGACCGTGGTCGCTGGCAGGTCCGTAGCGTCGCCTGGCACTGCCTGAGCTTCCCCGGTCGCAGGAGCGGCGTCTTCCGCATCAGCCTCCGGGGCTGACGGCGTCGCTGCTTGGGGCGGGGCCTCGGACGCAGGTGGTTCCTCCGCAGCCGGCAGCCCCGATGCCGCCGCCGGTGAAGGCTCGTACGACGGGATGAAAATTTCGTCGGTGGCGTCGTAGAGCGGTGTGGTCTCCGCGACGGCGGGGCCCGGTGCGGTCGTGGCGGGAAGGTCGACCCACTCGCCGTCCACGTCGATAGCCTCGCTCGGCGGTGGTTCGGCAACGCCGGTTGGCGCCGTCGCAGCCGGGTCCGCAGCCTCTTCGGCGAGGTCTGTGTCCCCCTCGGAGGACGCCACTTCGCCCTCGGTCGGCTCCGCATCTGGTTCAACGGTCGGAGCCTGCCATGCGGCGGGCGGTACCCAATCCGGTCCGGGGGCACGTCGCCGCCACCAGGCATACACAGCCGTCGCGATCGCGCTCACAAGCGCGATCAGGAGGATGATGCGGAGCCAGCGTTTCACGTCTCGGCCTCCTCCTGCCGTTCGAGCAGGTGTTCGGTCACCGCTACCAGTCCGTTATACGCGTAAACGATGTAGTCGCGCGGGTGGAGGTCGAGCTTTTTCTTCGTCTCCTTGCGCGCTGTCACGGGGTCCCACGACCCGGTGAGCTCGATGGCGTCGTGGTCGATGCCCATCTCGAGTTCGTACAGCTCGCCGTCTTCGGCGACGACCACGCATCCGCGGTCAGGGTCGCCCGCGACGCCCTCCTCGCATTCGATCGCGTTGGTAAACATCGCATTCGGGAAGGAGGGAAAGGGGTCGAGCTGCGCGCACGCTTCTTTGAGAAGTTCGCGGAGTTGCGCGGCGGTGCGTTCGAGCACCACGTCGGCCTGTGCTTTTCGGAGCAGGGGATCGTTCGCCATGGCAGGCAAAGTATAAAGCGAGTAGGCAAATATGCGAGATGGCAGGAGGCTGTCGACGGCAACGCCGCCTCGCCAGGAGCGCTGGCGCAGCGGCCGGCGCCCCCGAGGAATGACCGGGAAGCGGCAATCCCTTCATCTTAGGCCGCGGGCTCGTCGAGGCAGCACCTCCCCCTCCTCGCCGCTCGAACGTCCCAAAGAACGTTGGAGCGAACGCGGAGGCGAAATGCGGACGTTACCCGGGCCGCCGGCACGGCGCGTTCGCTACTGCGCGAACGTTGTTTCGAACTTCGCCGCCGTGTCGAAGTACTCCTGGAACGTCTGGTTGAACCGGTAGAAGGCGTCGCGGCGGTGGTAATCCTTGCTCCGCGCGAACTCCTCGGCACTCTGCAGGTCGAGCGAATTCAACGTGAAGTCGTGTGTCGCCCGGCCGTTGACCTGGATGTCCTGGATCATCGCTTTCCAGGCGTCGTAGGGCTGTACGAGCACGAAATCGAGCTCTTCGGCGCGGTGCGCGTCGATCTCCTTCGCACCCTTCACTTCAAATGCTTCGAAGTCGACTTCGAAGAACTTATCGTCGACCTGCACGCCGACTTCTGCGTCACACGTGCCGAGCCGCTTGAAGCTGTCGGACTTGTTGAGGAGATCGGCGGCGGTTTGGAACCACTCGACGGACGGGAAGACAGGCACGAGCTACCTCCACGAAACCTGCGCCCCTCTGAGGGGGTCACGGCGCGGGAGTTTACCGGATGGTCGAATGATGTGCATCTGGAATGGGGGAAAAGCCCAAGGCGAAAGGCGAAAGGCATGAGGCACAAGGTGGTGGTTCGCGCGTCGCGCTTCGCAGTGCGTTGGTTCCGCGGAGTGCGCTGGTTGGGGCGAAGCCGCTCATTCCTCATTGCGTTTACGGCTGCCGCTGCCCTCTGCCTTCGGTGGTTCCATCTCTTCGTGGCGTTCTTCCGGCGTCGACGACCAATCCGGGCGTTCGGCTGGGGGCGCGCTGCGTAGCGGCTCGGTCTTTCCCTGCGAAGGGGCGCCGGCGACGTAGGGCAGGCCGGGCTCCGGGCCCTCGGGCATGGTCGGGCCGCCGTCAGAGGTGCCATCCTCGCCCGCGAGCTCCGGGTTGAGCGCCAGGACCTCGGCCCGTGACGGCTCGCCGGGCGCCGATTCGCCCTTCATCCCCGGTTCGGCATCGGGTACTTCTCCAGCAGCGGCCATCGCCTCGGCTTCCGGGTCTGGCTCGCCGCGCTCCTGCGGCAGGCGGTAGGGGGTGCGTCGTTCGTCGGCCATCACGAACCTCTCGCCGGTAATCCCGGGAGACGAGCGTCC
>JALOAP010000038.1 GCA_023228745.1 Dehalococcoidia bacterium
TCAGGGTCGATGTCATTGAAAACAGTGACCAGTTTGTCCGCCAATCCAGGATTCGAGATCGCCTGCTCAAGCACCAAGAGCGGAGTCGACTTTTCACCAGACGCATAGCGACCGGGCCCTGCGTAGAAGTCGAGGTACCCAATCTTGTCCGCCTGGCCCTTCATCACCTTTGCCCAGGCAGCGAAGTACTTCACGACGATTTGGGTTTTCACTAGCGATTGTTCTGCCTGCTCATTGAAAAAGGGGTTTGTCATAGGTCCCTCCGCTCTCCTGACATCGGCCTATGATAGGTATTCATGCGAGCGACGCGCTAGTCCATCAACGCCTTGTGTAGCCCCACCCCCTGTGACAAAAGTCCCAGCTTTCTCCGCCCGTTAGCCCCACCCTAGACCTCGACATGCACGCAGGCTCCCGCGACATCGAGATAACCATCGTCACCCGACAGGCCCCGGTCCGGCCAAGCGTCCCGGCGCTGCCACAGGTCCCGTGGCTCTTCGCCGTTTGGATGGGCGCCTCCGCCGTCGTCGCCGTTGGCGCGGGACTCGTCCTCGGCATCCTCGCAGCGCTCGAATCCGGTGTCGGCGCCGAGCGCTGGACCCAGGCCGTCCAGGCGCATGGCCGCCTGCAGCTCTTCGGCTTCGTGGCCGTGTTCGTCGTCGCCCTCGGCTTCGAATTTGCGATGCGCCTTTACCAGCGCCCGCCCTTCCCAGCCGCGGTACGTGCGGGCGTCCCCGCGATGCTCGGCCTCGGTGCGATCCTGCAGGCGGCCGGACAGGTCTGGTACGACTCCATCGGCTTCCTCGTGCTCCCCGGTAGCCTCCTCAGCATCGCTGGCGCCGTCGCGTTCGCCGTTGTCGTCCTCCGCATCCCAACGATGCGCTCAATCTCCATCGACCCCCAGCCCTACTACTTCCGCGCCGCCGCACTCTGGCTTGCAGCTGCCGCCCTGCTCGGGGCCTGGGCCCTCGCTCGCACCGACGAAGGCGTCATCAATCTCGTCGAATCCCATGCCGTCGCCGAGCTCTTCCTGCGCGGCTTCATCCTGAACATCGTCGTCGCCATCGCCCTGCGCGCGTTCGTCGGGCACCTCGGACTCGAACTGCTTTCCAGCCGCCGGCAGCTCGCCATTTTCGTCGCACTCAACGCCAGTACGGTCGCATGGCTGGCCGGACAGGGCCTCGGCGCGCTACCCGCTGCCATCTGGCTCGCGCGCCTCGCCGATATCACCCTGGCCGGGTCGCTGCTGCTGTTCACCGCATGGTTCCGCGTACTCACCCCGCTTCGGCGCGGTATCCGCGAACCCCGCTACGAATGGCTCGTGCCCCTTGCCTGGTCCGCGGTCGTGGTCTACGCCGTCGTGCTCGCGGGCGTCGCGATCGCTGGGGCCGACCCGTCGCTCTACCAGGAAGGTGCCATCCGCCATACCTTCCTGCTCGGCTTCATGATCCCCCTGATGATCGGCATGGCCCACGTCGTCCTTGCCCGCTTCGGCGTAGGCGCCGTTCCCTGGGAGAACGCACTCACCGCGGGATTCCTCCTCGCGTTCCTCGCATGGCCACTCCGAGTTCTCCCCGTCACGTTCAGTGACGCTCCCGGCGACATAGGTCGCGCCGTGCTCGCGACCTCCGGCTTCATGCTCATGGCCGCGCTCGTGCTCGTCGCCGTCGTCAGCCTTCGCACCGCCGTTCTCGTTCGCCGGCGTGTCGCGGCCATCATGGCCCGCCACACCGCCCGTCACGCCCACGCCCACTGACGAGGCCGTCCACACCGGCGGAATCGCCAATCGTCAATCGAAAATCCCGCTCTCCAGCATCACGACGCCGGAAATTGCCTACTAGAACGCCCGTTCTGTTTCTGCTACCCTGACAGACGCCTTGCGCCCGCCCCGTTACACTCGACAACGTTGGCTTCGCCCCACTTCATGCACCACTGGATAACGTTTCGTGCCTCTCGATCACATCCATGTTCGCGGCGCCCGAGAGCATAACCTCAAGGACATCGATGTCCGCATACCGCGCGATCGCCTTGTGGTCATCACTGGCCTCTCTGGCTCGGGCAAGTCATCACTCGCGTTCGACACGATCTATGCCGAAGGCCAGCGCCGCTATGTCGAGTCCCTCTCCGCTTACGCGCGGCAGTTCCTGGGGCTCATGGAGAAGCCCGACGTCGACCACATCGACGGCCTCTCCCCGGCGATCTCCATCGACCAGAAGTCCACGTCGAATAACCCCCGTTCGACGGTCGGTACGGTCACCGAGATCTACGACTACATGCGCCTCCTTTGGGCCCGCGCGGGCCGCCCGCACTGCCCCACCTGCGGCCGTCCGATCGAGAAGCAGACCGTCCAGCAGATCGTCGACGCGACCCTCGCCTACCCGGCGGGTTCCCGCCTGCTGATCCTCGCCCCCGTCGTCCGGGCGAAGAAGGGCGAACACACCGCGCTCCTCGACGAAGCCCGCCGCGCCGGCTTCGTCCGCGCACGCATCGACGGCGAAACTCGCGACCTCGACGAGGAGATCCAACTCGACAAGAAGAAGCGCCACGACATGGACATCGTGGTCGACCGGCTCATCGTCCCCGAGCCCGGGAGCGACCCCACGGCCACCAGCCGCATCGCCGATTCCGTCGAGACCGCGCTCAAGGTCGGCCAGGGGGTGATGCACGTCGCCCTCGCTGGAGAAAAGGCCTTCGCCGCCTCCGAACGTATCTTCTCCGAGCACTTCGCCTGCGCCTACGACGGGACCTCCATCGGCGAAATCGAGCCCCGCACGTTCAGCTTCAACAGTCCGCACGGGGCCTGCCCAAAGTGCTCCGGGCTCGGCGTCGAGATGCAGATCGACCCCGAACTCGTTGTGCCGGACAAGACAAAGTCCATTCGCGAAGGCGCAATCGAACCCTGGTCGAAGTCCCCTGCCGTCGCCGGGTGGTACATGCGGATGCTCGAAGCCGCCGCCCGCGAACTCGACTTCAGTGTCGACCAGCCGGTCCGCGAACTCACACCCGAGCAGCTCCACGCCGTCCTCTACGGCACCGGCGACACCCACCTCCGCCTGAAGTTCACGAACCAGTACGGCCGCACCTCTGAATACGACTCGAAGTTCGAAGGCGTCGTCACGAACCTCCAACGCCGCTATCGAGAAACGGACTCGGACTACGTTCGCCAGGATATCGAGAAGTACATGGCGACCATCCCCTGCGCCGTCTGCAAGGGCAAGCGGCTCCGTCCCGAGGCGCTCGGCGTCCTCATCGATGGCCGCTCCATCGCCGAAGTCACGAACCTCAGCATCGTGAACGCCCTCGCCTGGGCGAATCACCTCGCCGGTGCCGACACCCCCCTGAACCAGCGTGAACAGACCATCGCCTACCAGATCCTCAAGGAGATTCGTAGCCGGCTCGAGTTTCTCATGGACGTCGGCCTCGATTACCTCACGCTCGACCGCGTCTCCGGCACCCTTTCCGGCGGCGAGTCACAGCGCATCCGCCTCGCCACGCAGATCGGCTCCGCACTCATGGGCGTCCTCTACATCTGCGACGAGCCCTCTATCGGCCTCCATCCCATCGACGGCGACCGCCTCATCCGGACGCTCGAGCGCCTTCGCGACCTCGGCAACACCGTACTTATCGTCGAGCACGACGAAGCGATGATGCGCGCCGCCGACTGGATCATCGACATGGGCCCCGGCGCAGGCGTCCACGGCGGTCATGTGGTGGCGGAAGGCGACATCGAGGTATTGAAGGCGTCCGAAGCAAGCATCACCGGTGCCTACCTCTCCGGCCGCCGGGAGATTCCCGTCCCCAAGGAACGCCGCGAAGGGAACAGCAAGAGCCTCTACATCCGGGGCGCCCGCGAAAACAACCTGAAGAACATCGATGTCGAGATCCCGCTCGGAAAGTTCGTCGCCGTCACCGGCGTCTCGGGCTCCGGTAAGTCCTCGCTCATCACCGACATCCTCGTACGGAAGGCGGCCAACGTGCTCCACGGGGCGCGCCAACGCCCGGGCCTCCACGACACCGTCGAAGGACTGGAACACCTCGACAAGATCATTGACATCGACCAGAGCCCCATCGGGCGCACGCCACGCTCCAACCCTGCGACCTATACCGGTGTCTTCACCGTCATCCGTGACCTCTTCGCCTCCGTTCCCGAAGCGAAGGCCCGGGGCTACAAGGCCGGTCGCTTCAGCTTCAACGTCAAGGGCGGCCGCTGCGAAGAGTGCTCCGGTGATGGCTACAAGATCGTCGAGATGCAGTTCCTCCCGGATGTCACCGTCCCCTGCGAGGTCTGCAACGGCCAGCGGTACAACCGCGAAGCGCTCGAAATCCTCTTCCGCGGCAAGAACATCGCCGAAGTCCTCGATATGACGGTCTCCGAGGCAGTCGAGTTCTTCGACCGCTTCCCACGCGTCCGCCGCATCCTCGAAACGCTCGAAGCTACCGGTCTCGGCTATATCCACCTCGGCCAGCCAGCGACCACGCTCTCCGGTGGCGAAGCGCAGCGCATCAAGCTCGCCAGTGAACTCTCCCGCCGCTCCACCGGCAAGACGCTCTATATCCTCGACGAGCCCACCACCGGGCTCAGCTTCCAGGACGTCGCGCACCTCCTGAACGTCCTTCAGCGCCTGGCCGACGCCGGCAATACGGTGCTCGTCATCGAACATCACCTCGACGTCATCAAGGCTGCGGACCACATCATCGACCTCGGCCCGCTTGGGGGCGACCGTGGGGGCGAACTGATCGCCTGGGGCACGCCCGAACAGGTCGCCGAACACCCGGATAGCTACACCGGCCAGTACCTGCGGCCGATCCTCGAAGCGGCAGCGACCATTTCGCCGAACGGTCATGCCGCACCACAGGGCCGCAAGCCGGTGAGCGCCGCATCCGGGGCCGCGCCCGCGAAGAAGCGCACGAAGGCTGCTGCGCAATCGCCCCGCGAGACCAGGGAGGCTGCGTCGCCCAATGGCCGCGTGGAGGCGCCTGCAGACCCGGGCGATCTTGCGACCACGAACCCCGAACAGGCCGCCGCGCTGGCCATCTCCGCTATCGCTGACCGTATCCAGCGCGAAGCCGCGACCATCGAGCGGCCCGTCTCGAAGGCAGCCGAAAAGCGCGCCCGCCAGGCGGCCAAGCCACGCAAGGAGACGGCGAGCGAACGCGCCCTCCGCGAACGCCGCGAGCGAGGAAAACCGGAAGACTAGCCGCCAGCGTCCTCCGCGCACTCCTGAGGGTGGAAAAAAGAAGTTCATGTGAACTCCGGCCCCGAGCGGTTTGCAGGCCCTCCCGCTCCCTCCGATCCGCTTGATTGCGCTGTTATACTTGGCCCTCACCTCGTCGGATGAGACTTTGGGATTGTTTTCACAAGCGGTGGGCGAACGCACTCGCTCCCCGCAAGGGCCACGGCATTCCCATTTCACATAAGATTGTGGCGAGGCACGGGAGTGGCACATGCACCGTATCCGTATGCCGGCCCGCCAGGGCCTCTACGACCCCCAGCACGAACATGACGCGTGTGGCGTTGGCTTCCTTGTGCATCTGAAGGGCCACCGCTCACACCAGCTCGTCAGCGACGCCCTCACTGCACTCGAAAACCTCTACCACAGAGGCGCCTGCGGCTGCGAACCGAACACCGGTGATGGCGCCGGGCTCCTCCTCCAGATGCCCCACGAATTCTTCCGTCGTCAGTGCGCCGCGCTCGGCATCAAACTCCCCCAGGCCGGCCACTATGGAGCCGGCCTGTTCTTTTCCTCGCCCGACTCCGGCAATACCGCCCGCGCAATGGCGCTCTTCGCCACCATCGTGGAAGAAGAAGGGCAGCACCTCCTCGGGTGGCGTCCTGTCCCGTCCGACAACAGCAGCGTCGGCGCCACGGCCCTCGCCGCCGAACCCGTGATGCACCACGTCTTCGTTGGCCGCGGGGCCGGTATCGAGGATGACGACGCCTTCGAACGCCGCCTTCACATCATCCGGAAGCGCTTCGAAAAGGCCGTCCATCGTTGGGGCATCAAGGACCCGGATTACTTCTACATCCCGAGCCTCTCCGCCCGTACGCTGGTCTACAAGGGCATGCTCACCGCGACACAGCTTCGCCCCTATTTCCCGGACCTTCGCGATCCCCATCTCATCAGCGCGCTGGCGATGTTCCACTCTCGCTTCAGCACAAACACCTTCCCGAGCTGGAAGCTGGCCCACCCCTATCGCATGATCGCGCACAACGGCGAAATCAACACGCTTCGTGGCAACGTCAACTGGATGGCCGCCCGCGAAGCGCTCTTCGCCTCGCCCCGCTTCCCCGAGATCAACAAGATCCTGCCGGTCATCGACGAATCCGGCAGCGATACCGCCTGCCTCGACAGCGCCATCGAACTCCTCGTCCTCGCCGGCCGCCCCATCGAACACGTCATGGCGATGCTCATCCCTGAGCCCTGGAGCGGCCACGAATCCATGAGCCCGGAAAAGAAGGCGTTCTACGAATACCACAGCTGCCTCATGGAGCCGTGGGACGGGCCCGCCTCCGTCGCCTTCACCGACGGCAAGTCCATCGGCGCCGTCCTCGACCGCAACGGACTACGGCCCTCACGCTACGTCGTCACGAAGGACGACCTCGTGATCATGGCCTCCGAAGTTGGCGTGCTCGATATCGAGCCGGAGCGCGTGCTTCAAAAAGGCCGCTTGCAACCGGGCAAGATGTTCCTGGTGAGCCTCGAAGAGGGCCGCATCATCGACGATACGGAGCTTAAGGCCCGTCTCGCGAACGAGCGCCCCTACGCCGACTGGCTTCGGACGAACCTGCTCCCCCTCGATGACGCGCCCGCTGGTGACGTTCCACCCGCAATCGAAGGCGACGAACTGGTCACGCAACAGCTCGCCTTCGGTTACACGTTCGAGGACCTGAAGTACCACATCGGTCCGATGGCCGTGAACGGCGAGGAAGCGATCGGCTCCATGGGCACTGATACCCCCCTCGCCGTCCTCTCCGATCGTCCCCAGCCGCTCTACAACTACTTCAAGCAGCTCTTCGCGCAGGTCACAAATCCCCCGCTCGACGCCATTCGCGAGGAGATCGTGACATCCGTGAAGACGGTCATCGGCCCGGAGGGAAATCTGCTCGACGCCGAGCCCGAGAGCTGCCACCTGGTCAGCCTTGAATCGCCGTTCATCGACAACATGCAGATGGCGAAATTCAAAGCGCTGAAGGACTCGGCCCTGCGCGCCACGGTGCTCCCGATGCACTTTGATGCACCGGCCGGCCCGGGTGGCCTTGCGGCAGCCATGGACGCGCTCTACGAGGCAGCCGACGGCGCCATCGCTGACGGCGCCCGCGTCCTCATCCTCTCGGACCGCGGCGTAGACGCAGGGCGTGCACCCATCCCGGCCCTCCTCGCCGTCGCCGGGCTCCACAACCACCTCGTTCGCGAGAAGAAGCGAACCCAGGTCGGGCTCATCGTCGAAACCGGCGAAGCGCGGGAAGTGCACCACTTTGCGCTGCTCATCGGCTACGGCGCGGGTGCCGTCAACCCCTACCTCGCCATCGACTCCATCCGAGCTCAGGCCAACGCCGGCGAGCTTGGCGGCCTCACCGCCGAAGACGGCGTCGCGCACTACCTCAAGGCCGTCAAGAAGGGCGTTGTGAAGGTCATGTCGAAGATGGGCATCTCGACCGTGCAGAGCTACCGCGGCGCCCAGATCTTCGAAGCCATCGGCCTCGCCGAGCCCTTCATCGACCGCTACTTCACGAAGACCGCCTCGCGCATTGGCGGCGTCGGGATCGAGGAGATCGCGGTCGAAGCACTCGCACACCACGAGCGCGCATTTCCCGCCCGGCCGGGCGGCCTTCCCTTCCTCGACTGGGGCGGCCAGTACCAGTGGCGCCGCGACGGCGAATACCACCTCTTCAACCCCGAGACGGTCTTCCGCCTTCAGCACGCAACACGCACTGGCCAATTCGAAATCTTCAGGCAGTACACCGATGCCGTGAACCAGCAGAGCCAGCGCATGGCGACGCTCCGTGGCCTCTTCGAGTTCAAGCCCGACCGGTCACCCGTCCCGCTGGACGAAGTCGAGCCAATCGAGAGCATCGTGAGGCGCTTCGCCACCGGTGCGATGTCCTACGGTTCCATCTCCGCCGAGGCGCACGAAACGCTCGCCATCGCCATGAACCGGCTCGGTGCCCGCTCGAATACCGGCGAAGGTGGCGAAGACCGGCGCCGCTACACGCCCGACCCGAACGGTGATTCCCGCCGCAGTTCCATCAAGCAGGTCGCGTCTGGACGCTTCGGCGTCACAAGCGAGTACCTGGTGAACGCGGACGAACTCCAGATCAAGATGGCGCAGGGCGCCAAGCCCGGTGAGGGCGGTCAGCTCCCCGGACACAAGGTCTATCCCTGGATCGCCGAGGTCCGCAACGCCACACCGGGAGTTGGCCTCATCAGCCCGCCGCCCCACCACGACATCTACTCAATCGAGGACCTCGCTCAGCTGATCCACGACCTGAAGAACGCCAACCCGCGTGCCCGCATCAGCGTGAAGCTCGTCGCGGAGGTTGGCGTGGGGACCGTTGCCGCCGGCGTCGCCAAGGCGAAGTCCGATGTCGTGCTCATCAGCGGCCACGATGGCGGCACCGGCGCGAGCCCCCTCACGTCGCTGAAACACGCGGGCATCCCCTGGGAACTCGGGCTCGCCGAGACGCAACAGACCCTCGTCCTGAACAAGTTGCGCGACCGCATCGTCGTCCAGGTCGATGGCCAGATGAAGACCGGGCGCGATGTGATCATCGGCGCAATGCTCGGCGCGGAGGAGTTCGGCTTCGCGACCGCACCGCTCGTCGTCATGGGCTGCGTCATGATGCGCGTCTGCCACCTCGATACCTGCCCGGTGGGCATCGCGACACAGAACCCGAAACTCCGCGAGAAGTTCACTGGCCGCGCCGAGCACGTCGTCAACTTTTTCCGCTTCGTCGCCGAGGAAGTGCGCGAATACATGGCGCAACTCGGCGTGCGCAAGCTCGACGAACTCATCGGCCGCAGCGACCTGCTCGACATGCGCCGCGCCGTTGATCACTGGAAGGCCCAGGGCCTCGACCTTTCGGCGATCCTCTACCGGCCAGACATGCCCGCCGACATCGCGACACGCTGCGTCATAGAGCAGGACCATGGCCTCGAAGCGGCACTCGACAACGAGCTGCTCCGTCTCGCTGCCCCGGCCCTCGAACGCGCCGAAAAGGTCACGATCGAGCTCCCAATCCGCAATGTGAACCGGACCGTCGGCACCATGCTCGGCAGCGAGGCCACGCGCAGATATGGTCTCACCGGGCTCCCCGCCGGCACGATCGATATTCGCCTTACCGGTTCGGCGGGGCAGAGCCTCGCCGCCTTCCTCCCGCCCGGCATCACAATCCGCCTCGAAGGGGACGCCAACGACTACGTTGGTAAAGGCCTTTCCGGGGGCCAGCTCATCGTCCTGCCACCGGCAAAGGCCACCTTCGTGCCCGAGGACAACATCATCATCGGTAACGTCGCGCTCTATGGCGCCACAGGCGGCGCCGCCTTCTTCCGCGGCGTCGCCGGCGAGCGCTTCGCCGTCCGCAACTCTGGTGCCGTCGCCGTTGTCGAAGGCACCGGCGACCACGCCTGCGAGTATATGACTGGCGGCCGCGTTGTCGTCATCGGTCGCACAGGGCGGAACTTCGGCGCCGGCATGAGCGGCGGCGTCGCCTACGTTCACGACCCGGGCGGCGACTTCGCGACCCGCTGCAACCCCGGCATGGTCGACCTCGAACCGCTCGGCGAGGAGGAGGACCTTGGGCTCGTCCGCGGGCTCATCGAGCGCCACCGCGAATACACCGGCAGCACCGTCGCTGCAGCGCTGCTCAGCGACTGGCCGGCCGCAGCCTCGCGCTTCGTCAAAGTCATGCCACGGGAGTACCGGCGCGTGCTCGAAGAGCAGCGCCGGGCGGGGGCGATACGCCCAACACCGAGCGACACACTGGAGGCGCTACGTGGCTAAGCCAACCGGGTTTATGGAGTACACGCGCGAGACCCCGAAGCGGCGCCCCGTCAGTGACCGCGTCCAGGACTGGCTCGAAGTCTACGAGGAGTTCCCCGAGGACCGCCTCCGTCGACAGGCCGCACGGTGTATGGACTGCGGCATCCCCTTCTGCCACCAGGGCTGCCCGGTCGGCAACGTCATCCCCGACTGGAACGACCTCGTCTATCGCGACCGATGGCGCGAGGCCATCGAACGCCTCCATGCAACAAACAACTTCCCCGAGTTCACCGGGCGCCTCTGCCCCGCCCCCTGCGAAGCGGCCTGCGTCCTCGGCATCAACAACGACCCCGTCACCATCAAACAGGTCGAATACGAACTCATCGAACGCGCCTGGAAGGAAGGCTGGGTGAAGCCACAGCCACCGGCTGCACTCACCGGGAAGGCCGTCGCCATAGTGGGCTCCGGCCCCGCCGGGCTCGCAGTCGCGCAACAGCTCGCACGGGCGGGCCATTCCGTCACCGTCTTCGAACGCGCGGACCGTGTCGGTGGCCTCCTCCGCTACGGCATCCCCGACTTCAAGATGGAGAAGCGTTTTCTCGACCGCCGTCTCACCCAGATGGAGGCGGAGGGCGTGGTCTTCCGGCCCGGCGTAAACATTGGCCACGACATCGCTGCCGAGGATCTGGTGCGCCAGTTCGACGCCATCTGCCTGGCCGGTGGGGCCACGCAGCCGCGTGACCTGGAGGTCCCCGGCCGCGAGCTCCGCGGCGTCCATTTCGCGATGGATTACCTCACACCCCAGAACAAGCGCAACGCAGGCGACTCGGTGCCCGAGGACCCCTTTCTCGACGCGCGCGGCAAGCGCGTCATCATCCTCGGTGGGGGCGATACCGGGGCAGATTGCCTCGGCACCGCGCACCGCCAGGGTGCCCGGGAAGTCCTGCAATTCGAACTGCTGCCCAAGCCTCCCCTCGCCCGCACGGACGAAATGCCGTGGCCCATGTACCCGATGATCTATCGCGTCTCCGCTGCCCACGAAGAAGGCGGCACCCGCGACTACTCGATCCTCACCAGGCGGCTCTCAGGCGCGAACGGTGTTCTGCAGAAGCTCCACGGTGTCCGCCTCGAGTGGGTTCGTGAGGATGGCCGCAACGTCATGCGCGAAGTCCCCGGCAGTGAGTTCGAGGAAGACGTCGACCTGCTCCTGCTCGCGATGGGCTTCCTTGGCCCCGAACGCGGGGGAATGCTCGAGCAGTTCGGCGTCGAACTCGACGCCCGTGGCAACGTCCGTGCCGGCGAGAGCAAGATGACCTCGGTCCCGGGAGTCTTCACTGCTGGCGACATGACACGCGGCCAGTCGCTCATCGTCTGGGCCATCGCCGAAGGACGCCAGGCCGCCCGCGGCATCGACCGCTACCTCATGGGCGACACCACGCTTCCGGACACCTGCTAAGCGGCGGTGAGCAAGATGCTAACAGGGGCCGCATTCCGTTGCGTTGTGTGACATGCCTCACTTGCAGCTTCAATCGGCCTGTGGCCCACTGCTCCCTCTCAACCGCAGCACACTGGGAGGTATGTCCATGGTCAGCCCGATTCCCGAGGGGTATCACAGCGTCAATCCGTATCTCACCGTCAACAACGCCACCGCCGCCATCGACTTCTACGGCCGCGCCTTTGGCGCCCGTGAACGTATGCGTATGAACGGCCCTGACGGGAGAGTGGGCCACGCCGAGCTCGAGGTCGGCGACTCGGTCGTCATGCTCTCCGACGAGCATCCCGAGATGGGTATCCGGGGCCCCGAAGGCGATAGCACCCCGGTCAGCATTCAGCTCTACGTCGAAAACGTCGACCAGGTCGTCGAGAATGCCCAGGCCGCGGGTGCGACCACCGAACGCGAGCTTCGCGACGAGTTCTACGGCGACAGGACGGCCACACTGCGCGACCCGTTCGGCCACCGCTGGCACGTCGCCACACACATTCGCGACGTCTCTGAAGAGGAGATGCAGCAGGCGATGGCAGCGATGGCGGGGGGCGAGTAAGAGCCGCTCACCTTCGGAGCGTCACAACCGGTCGGAGGGGGTCTCGTGCGGCAGCACCTGCGCGGGCACCCCCACCGCAGTGCAGTGTTCCGGCACATCCGTGATCACCACGGCGTTTGCTCCGATGCGCGCCCCCGTGCCGATGCGCACGCCACCGAGGATCTTCGCGCCTGTGCCGATGAACACGTTGTCACTGATCTTTGGCCCTTCGAAGGATGTGTCCGGTCCTCCGGCGTCGAGCCCAATCGTCACGAAAGGTGCGATCGAGCAGTTCGCCCCGATCGTCGTGAACCCGTCGATGATCACATGACCGTGGTTGATCCGCAGTCCGGGTCCAATGGTGGTGAAGTTCCCAATCGAAACGCCGGCCAGCATCATCGTCAGGCGCTGGCACACGTTCGGGATGAGTGGGATGCCGGCCCTCTGCGCCCAGGCCTGGAACCGGTAGATCAACACCGCTTCGATCTCGATCGAAAGAAGCGCGGCCGAGACCGCAGCCCCGGTCCTCCCGAACAGCCGGCGTGCCAGCCGCGATTCATGCCACACCAGCCCGGCACGAACGTCCGCCTGTACGTTCTCAAACATGGCGAGACGCTAGGCCACGTCCCCCAAACGGGCAAACTACCCCGCGCGGTCCACCAGGTATCGAGCTACCGAACGCAGCTGTTCCCGGCGCTCGCCGGGAAGCTCCAACTCCGCCAGCAACGCATCGGCTGCATCCGCGTAGCCCCGCGCCTGTCTTCGCGTGGCGGAATGGACATCCGCCGCCTCGAGCGCTGCAACAACCTCGGCAACCTGGTCCGCGCTCAATGACGTCTCCGGCTGCGAGTAGGTCGACACCACAGTCTCCCGTGCTGTGCCTTCGCCAAGGCCCATGACGATGGGTAGCGTCTTCTTCCTTCGCGCGATGTCGTTGATGTTCGACTTCCCGGTCGCCGCCGGGTCACCCCAGATCCCGAGGTAGTCGTCCTGGGCCTGGAAGGCGAGACCGACCTGCACACCCCAGCGGCCAAGAACCGCGGCCTGCACTGGCGAGGCGCCAGCCAGCAACGCTCCCATCTCGAGCGGGGCCCCCAGTAGTGCACCCGTCTTGCCCGCCACCATCGCCAGGTACTCATCCACCGTCACGTCCAGCCGTTGCTCGAAGGCGATGTCCTGCCACTGCCCACCGATCATCTCTCCGATCGCCCGGTTCAGCACCCGCAGCGCCTCGATGCGGAGCCTTGGGTCGCCGGCGCCGTCGGCCAATGCCGCGATCGCCCGCGTGTACAGGAAGTCGCCCGCATTGATCGCCTGTGCCTCACCGAGGATGGCCCAAAGCGTCGGCCGGTGATGGCG
>JALOAP010000039.1 GCA_023228745.1 Dehalococcoidia bacterium
TCACGTGCTAAACCGCACCATGACCGAGCTCTCGGACCCAAAACGACCATCCCCGCGCCTTGGAACGACTCCGAGACAACGTCGATCGGCCCCAAGGCCGCTTCTTCAGCAGCCTGCTAGCCATGCTCAAGGGGGTATAATCCAAACGTGACCGAAAGCCCCTCACAACGCGATTACGAACTGCTCCACGAATTCCGGCATGCGATACGTAAGTTCCTCGCCTTCAGCGAGGCCGCCGCACGTGCCGCCGGAGTCGACCCACAACAGCACCAGCTCCTGCTCACGCTCCGTGCCCGCTCACGCGGCCACGGCGTTTCGGTGGGCGAAGTGGCGGACCGTCTCCAGATCAAGCACAACAGCGCGGTCGAGTTGATCGACCGCGCCGAACGCCGCGGCCTGGTGAACCGTTCGGTGAGCGAGGTCGACCGGCGCCAGGTGCTCGTCGACGTCACCGAAGAAGGTGCGCGAGTGCTGAGCGAGCTCTCAGCCGCGCACCTCGTCGAGATTCGCTCAGTCGCTCCGCAACTTGTGGAAGTCCTCGGCAACCTCACGTCCGTCGCGGATGCGAATCGGAGCGTGCCGGCAGACTGAGTCCCCCGCCCTCGCGGCGGAGCCGCTAGTTCGCCTCGATCACCTGCTCCGCCCACGCGTGGAGAGCATCCCAGTCCACCGGCGGACGGATCGCGATGTTCACTCGCGCTGCTCCTGCTTCCCGGTACCGGTTGACCAGTTCGAGCGCCTGCTCCGGCGTGCCGGTCACGACACCCGCAACGCGCATCGTTTCCGCCGCGGGCCCCCATGTCTCCTGGAAGTGCGCCTCGCCTTTTCCGCGGTCTGCCTCGTTTGCGGCCATGTGGAAGCTGAGGTTGACGTTTCGCTCTATCGTCGCCGGGTCCCGGCCTTCCTTCTCGCACCAGTCGTCGAGCACGCCCGAGAGGCGCTTGAACTCCTCCGGCGAGACATAGGGGACGTTCCAGCCGTCCGCGTGGCGCGCCGCGATGCGCAACGTGCGCTTTTCGCCCCGGCCACCGACCCAGATGCGTGGCCGCGCCTGGACTGGCCGCGGATAGCAGGCTGCGTTTTCCAGTTGGTAGTACTTCCCGTCGAAGTCCGACCGCTCCTGCGTCGTGAGAAAGCGTACGACCTCCACGCCCTCCTCGAGCATGTCCATCCGCTCTTTGATTGGGCGGAAGGGAATTCCGTACGCCTTGTACTCAGGCTCGTGCCAGCCCGCGCCAAGGCCGATCTCCAACCTCCCTCCGCTCAGGTGGTCGATGGTCACCAGCGCGTTCGCCAGTACCGCCGGGTGCCGGTAATTCATGCCGAGGACGAGCACGCCCACACGGCAGTTCACTGTCTCCACCGCCATCGCGGCCATGCATGTGGTGGCCTCGAAGCAACTTCCGTTGCCATCGACAGGTGGAGCCTCGTAAAAGTGGTCCCACACGTCCACCCAGTCGAAGCCAGCCGTGTCGGCCCATTTCCAGAGCCTTCGCAGCTCCTCCATCGAGATGTTCTGCTGGCCAATATGAAGCCCAAACTTCACGTGCTTATCCTTTCGACTGCACCCTGCGTCGTTCGACTCTCGGCTACCACTGCTTGCCGATGCCGCCCCGGCCGCCAAAGAACCCGGCCGGCCAATTCCGGCCGCTGATCATCGCCTTATCCACGTCTTCAGGCGTCGCGATGCCCGCATCAACGATCGCTTTTGCCTCGCGGTAGGCCGCCGCGAAGATGCGGTTCAACAGGAACCCGTAGGTCCCCGGCGTGTCTTTCACCATCGAGATCACCCGTCCCGTGGCCTCGGCCAGTTGGCGGGCCGTCGCCACCGTCTCGTCGCTCGATTCCGGCGTGTACACGATTTCGCACATCCTCATCGTTGCTACGGGGTTCGAGTAGTGCATCCCGATGAACGCCGTCTTTCGGCTCTCTGACACGTCCCGTGCAACTTCCTGGATGACGAACCCCGACGTGTTGGAAGCGAAGATCGCCTCTGGCTTGACGATGCTATCGAGCTCCTTCAGCACGGCCTGCTTCAGGTCGAGCTTCTCCGGGATTGCCTCGAACACGAGGTCGCAGCCTGCGAGGTCACTCATCTCGGTGGTGAGGGTCACCCGGTCCATCGCAGCCACTGCGTCGTCGAACTTTAGCTTTCCGATTTCGACGGCTCGCTTGATACCCCACTTGCCCTCGAACACCGCCTGCCGAGTCGCTTCGATCGCCTCGTCGCTGATGTCGCGGACCACGACCGGGTATCCCGCGATCGCGTGTATCTGCGCGATCCCGCCGCCCATCACACCACCGCCGAGCACGCCGATGCGCTTCACGTCCTCGAACTTCACGTGTCGCCCCTCCAGTACCTTGTCCGGCGGATACTAACGCGCAGGGCAGTGGCGCACGAGCCTGTTCGCGCACTACCCCGGGGGTTGGACCCGGGGATCCCGCTCCACGTCATCCAGGAACGCACGCAGGAGGGCATTGGTGACGTCCGGGCGCTCCAGTTGGAAGTAGTGGCCCGCCTCCGCGATCGGTTCCTGACGGATGAAGAACAGGGTCTCACGCAGCCGCTCGGGGTTGCCCCGCGGCTGTGCACTCCAAATAGCCATGAACGGCTTCTCGTCTGCCTGCTTGAGGAGCTCACCCATCCGCTGCGTGAACACCGCGGCGTTTGAAAGCATTCCCGCAGCCACCTCCGGACGGGTGGCCAACATCATCGAACGCACCCGCTCCCGCACGTCCTCTCCCGTCGTCTCCGTGAAGAATGACTCCACGAGTGGGAGGAGCGGTTCGACCGAACCAGCCTCGTCGATGCGATTCACCGCCTCCGCCCATCCACCGCCCGAGGCGGACGTCAGCGGTGCGTCGCCAAGCACGATCCCGAGCACCGTCTCCGGGTGACGATCATTGAGGAGGAGTGCTACCAGCCCGCCGGAGCTGTGCCCGGCGATGATCGCTGGCGCGAGTCCAAGTTCGAGGATGACTTCCGCGACATCGTCCGCCGCCTGCGTAGTGTCGAAGGGCGGCGCGGGTGCGGAATCTCCGCACCCGCGGAAATCGATTGCGATGCAGCGATGGTCACGGGAGAGGTCGTCGAACTGCGGCTGCCAGGCCGTGTGGTCCGCGCCCATCCCGTGCAGGAATACGAACGCCGGGTCGCCGCTGCCCGCTTCGTAAATAGCGAGCTCGGCGCCGTTGACCGTCAGCCGCGCCACGGCATCCGCTTGGCCAGTCGCGACCGGCGTGATTCCTTTGGCTTGCGACCCGGAATCGCAAGTGCGAGCGCCGTGCCGACCGCTCCGCGGCCCTTTTTCGCGGCCTTGCCACCACGCTTCTTTAGCTCCTTCCGGTCGACTTTTTCGACTGTGGAGCGCACAGCCTCGGGGGCAGACTTCGCACGCTCCTCCAGCGTGTGGGCCAGGTCCAGCGCAGTGTCGCGGGCAGCCTGGAGGTCCGTCTCCTGGAGCACCGTTCTGGCCCGCGAGACACCGTCGCGCCCCACTACCGAGAGCTGCCCCACGATCTCGCTGGCCCGCTGTCGCGCTTGCTCGATGTCGAACGCGCCCACGGCCGCCGGGACGGGTGGCAGCGGCACGTTGCCAATGCGTCGTGCGCGACGTGCTTCTTCTTCACGCCGTCGCTGATCCGCGCGCTTGTCCACCGCGCGCTTCGTGACGAAGACCGCCGCCGCCACGCTGAGGACGATGCCGGCACCGATCGCCAGCAGTGCCATAGTGCCCGGACCGCGCCGCCGCGCCGCCTCCTGCTCCTCTACGAGCTCCTGGAGCGGTGGCGGCTCCGCCGCTGCTTCCGGCTCGAAGCGCCCGGAGGCCACGTCCTCCAGGAAGCTTTCGACTGCGGCGGAAAAGTCGTCCGGGTTGTCGCCAGGCACGCTGTGGCCAGCGCCCCGCACCACCACCAACCGTGCCTGGTGCATTTCCCGCGCGACGCGCTCTGCCACCTCCTGCGTCAGGACATCGCTCTCCGCCCCCCGGACCAGCAGCGTCGGCACGCGCACGGAGCGGTAGAGCTGCCACACCTCGTCGTTCGAGAGTTCGCTCCCGATGCGCAGGCCGCTCTTCTCCTGGCGGAAACGGCGGTCGAATTTCCACGTCCACTTCCCGCTCTCCATCTGCCGCAGCCGGTGGCGCATGCGATCTCGAATGTTTTCGATGCTCCGCCGTGGGTTGAACTGGTGCGCCATCTGCACGAACTCTTCGAACTCCAGTTCGTCCGGCCCGCGTGTGAAACGGACGATGTTGTCCACACCCTCCTTCGCCGCCTCGGGGCCTACATCGACCAGTACCAGCGCGCGCACCCGTTCCGGGTACTTCGCCGTATAGGCGACCGCGTTTAGGCCACCCATGCTGTGGCCCACAAGGAGGAAGGTTTTCAGGCCGAGGGCTTCGCGGACGGCTTCCAGGTCCTCGACAAACGCCTCGCGGCTGTAGTCGCCGTCCTCGGCCCAGTCACTATCGCCGTGGCCGCGCTGGTCGAGAGCAATCAGGCGAAAACGGCTCTGTAGCCGCTCTGCAAACTCGTCAAACATGTGGCCGGAGACGCCGAAGCCGTGGAGCATCACGATGGCCGGCGCACCCGGCTCACCCCATTCCTGGTAATGCAGTTTCAGGCCACGGACAGAAACGTCCCGGTCGGTGTATCCGGTAATCCCCACGAGCGTACCTCCGATCGGGGCGGGTAAAGGGTGACCGCGATCTTATCACCGCTTCACCGCTGCTCGTCTAACAGGGTTGTGCCGGGGCCGCATCAGCCCGGGATGGCAAACAGGAACCTACGAACGAAGTTGGTGTTAGCGGCGCTGCTCGGCCAGCAGCGCCTTGTAGTGCCGGATGACGCTGTCGCCCTGGTACGCCCATCCGCCCCCAGGGTTGAAGGAGTAGTCGTAGGCAGCACGAAGCTGCTCTTCACCGCTATACCCCCGCCGGGTCACTGCGTGCCACGCCTCAGCCAGGCCGCGCACCGCCCGCTCCGCATTCGCCTCCGGGTCGAAGCGCAGGTCGCCCATGCCGTGGCCGTAGCCCTGGTCATGGAGCTGGAACAGGCCAACCGAGTGCCCGTTATCGCCGATGGCGTTCGGGTCGCCGCCGCTCTCCGAAAGCATTACGGCCTTCAGGAACAGGGGCGGCACGTTGTACTTCGCCCCCAGCCGGTTGAGCATCCCGTCCCAGCGGTCGGGGTCTGCCTGTCCGCTCGCGCGGATCGGTGTGTGCGGCTCGAAGGAGCGGGCCGCGGCGCCGCTCGTCCCGGCCAGTGACCGCCGCCCGGCACTCGCTCGCGGCGGCGCACCCGGGAGTTCGAACGACCTTGCCGCACTGCCTGCGCCGCGAAGTCCGCGTGCGATCTGTCCTGCCTCGTGCAGCGACACGTGCGCGGCGGAAGGGACGCCGCCTGCAATCGGATCGATAGCCATTTCCCGATCACCCTAGTACCGTTGGTCCGGCCGCCGCATCGGGAACATCCCCCGTGGCTGCCACCGAATACCCCTGATCAGAGGAGCAGGATGGCCGATTCTCGTATCCCTGACCCCACACTGATGGCGCGCCTTCAACTCAGCGTCAAGGGTGTCGACTGGGCAGCATCGCTGGTCCAGCCCTGGCAGCACCGCCAGGTCGAGGGAGCGTGGTCACCGCACCAGCACCTGTTCCACCTGCTCGCCGTCGAACGCGAGGTCTACCAACCGCGCATCCAGCGGATGCTCACCGAGAATGCGCCGGTCTTCCAGTCATGGAACGAGAACCAGGTCATGGCCGAGCGGCACACCCCGGACCGCGACATCATGGACCTTGCCCAGGAGTTCATGGACGAACGCGCGAAGACCGTTGAACTCCTGAAGGACCTGACACCCGGCCACTGGCAGCGAACCGCGACCTGGCCCGACGGACGTGAAGTCGACCTCGCGTGGACAGCGGAGAAGGTGCTCTGGCATGCGTTGGACCACTTCGCCGCGCTGCTGAACTTACATGGACAATTCGACGCGCAGCAGTCGAAGCGCTGGCTCGGGCAGGAGCCCCTCGCCTAGGGCGTTAGTCCAGCATCACCGCCTCATACTTCCCGCTCCGCAGTGCCGCCAGCAAGTCCCCTTCGTTCTCGATCCTGGCCTCGAATCGCGTCGCTGCTCGTCCAACCTCGCGGAGGGTATGGGCGTCCGACCCACCGATACCAGGCAACGGGAAGCCGTGCGCTAGGCCGCGTGTAGCGACGTTTTGTAAGCGTGTATCCGACCCGTTGACCGCCTCGACCGATACCACCGAAGTCACGATCTCGTGGTCCATGCGTAGCAGGCCATCGCGCGCCGGATGTGCAAGGTACAGCAGTGCGCCATCTGCGCTGGCTGCTTCGCGGGCCTCCGCCAGGGTTGCGAGTGACCGCTGGCCCGGCCTCAGCCCATAGGCGAGCACATGTCCCCGGTCCGTGGTGAGCTCGACCCCGGCGAGTAGGAGGAACTTCGTGCGTTTTCGCACCTCGGCCAGTGTCGCCTCGTCCCACTTCGAGTCGTGCTCCGTCAGCACCACGCCATCGAGCCCCCGTTCGCGGGCAAGATCGACGAGTTCTTCGGGTACGAGGGAGCTACATTGCGAGAGCGGTAGTGTGTGACAGTGCAGGTCGATAAGCACCTCGCCACGATTCCCCGTTTCGGGCGGAGGTGCAAATCACCAGGGTTAGCGCGGCAGACGGGTCCCGTAGATCTCGCCGAGGAGATCGAGGAACGCCGACATCGGCCCCGACTGGGGCTTATTCCGCCGGTACATCACCGCGATCTCCCGCTCTACCGGTTCTGCTGCCTCGATGTGCACCTTGTGCAAGGTGCCGAGCCGGATTTCGCGATCCACCGAGAGTTCGGGGAGCAGCGCGATACCGAGGTTCGCCTCGACCATCTTCTTCGTCGCCTCGATGCTGTCGAGCTGCATCTGTTGCTGTGGTACGACCCCAAGGTCCCGGAACAGCCCCAGGATCATCCCGAAATAGCCCGAGTCCCGGTCGAACAGGATCAGTGACTCCTCCGCCAGCTCCTCGACCTTCACGGTGCCTCTCTTCGCCATGCGGTGTTCAGCAGAAACCACCAGCACGAGCTCGTCCTGGTAGAGCTGGATGGTCCGCACGTCCGGGTGATTTATCGGGCGCCCGAACCCAACTTGCACGTCATCGTCGAGGACCATTTGTAAGACGGCATCGGAATGGCCTGTGCGGACCACGACGTCCACGCCGTCGCGGTTATCGCAAAAAATCTTCAGGAGCCGTGGCAAAACGTAGGTCCCGACCGCAGGTGCAGTACCGATGCTCAAGCGGCCCGCGGTCCCCTCGCGGGTCCCCTCGAGCACCATCAGACCGTCGTTCAGCGTCCGCAAGACGCGCTGTGCATAGGGGAGGAAGGCCCGGCCCGCGTCGGTCAGCTTCACCCCCCGGCCCATCCGCTCGAACAGTGCCTGGCCGACCTCGCGTTCCAAAGACTGGATGCGGTTGCTCAGGGACGGTTGCGCCACCCCGAGCAACTCCGCTGCACGACTGAAACTCCCGCAATCCGCTGCGGCGATGAATGCATCTAACTGCGCCAGTTCCATGGATGCCTTACTCCCGAGCCATAGGGGCTGCCTATGTAGGTAACGATACGCGCCCACGCTCGCATAGGCTAGACCTAGGCATCCATTTGTTTCACTGAACTTTCCTGATCTCCTGGTCCAGCCCGCCTAGTCCGGCGCCGCTCCAAGGTCGTGTGTGTAGACCTCGTTATAAGAAATCTGCTCGCCGTCGAGCAGCACCAGGTCGAATCCCCGAAGACGACGCCTCGAGCCATCGGGCAAATCGATAGTGCAGTTCCATCGTCCGCAGTAGCCCCCGGCGATGGCCCAGACCTGGTCTGGCTCATACCGCATCGGCGGGGTGTTCTCGAACAGCGAGCTCAGGTAGCTGCGAAGTTCAGCGTGCCCGCGTAACCCGGCGACGGTCTGTCCATCCTTGTACACGGTGTCCTTGTGATAGAACCCCAGCAGCCGCTCCACATCTTTGTCGCTCCAGGCCTGCAGCCACTCCGCATTGAATGCGCCGACGTCCATACTGCCCTCCACGAATGTGGCCGCATCCTGAGGCCTGGCCGCCTTCGCTGCAACGGAGGTAACAGACCATCCACCATGGGTATGGAGGAGAACCGCTTACGCCTCGAACACCCCGCCTTCGCACGAGACCAGGTCCCGGCGAGTGAGCACGTCCAGGTGGCCCTGGACAGTCGCGACGATCTGCCAGAACCGCCGCCGCAGAGCCTTGGGATACAGCCGCTCGCAGAGCCCGTAGACCGTCGCTGGCCCGCTCTCCTTGAGTTCCTCCAGTACTCGCTCGGTGCGACTTTCGATGGCGGCCAAGTTCGCGTCTATCGCTCCCTGCACATCGTCGAATGGTTCCCCGTGGCCGGGCAGGCACCGGGTGAGCTCCCGTTCGCGCAGACGCTCGAGCGAGGCCACGAACTCCGGCAGACTATGAAACCGTTCGAATCCGCCCTGCCCGGGCTCGAATTGGATCCCCGGCGTCGGAGTGATGTCGGGCAGTAACTGGTCGCCCGAGAACAGCCACCCCTCCCGCGGTTCGATAGCGACCAGGTTTCCCGGCGTGTGGCCCGGGCATACCAGCACTTCGAGACCTCCTATCTCCAGGTCGCTGGTCGCCGTCCGTGCCGGTGTGAAGGCCTCGTATCGCAGGCCGGTGGGCCAGCGCGGGTTGCTGCCCGGTGGTGGGTAGTCGGCCGAATGCGCTGCGCGTTTCGCCCACTCGCGCCGGCGTGTAAGCCCTTCTACCGCCTCAGCCTCAACCTCCGGCGGAGCGCCAACTTCCGACACGTATCGAACCATCGCTTCGAACTCGCCGGCCTGCAGCAGGTGGGGTTTCGCGGCCAGATGTGCATCTCTCGCGCCCAGCACGACATCGACGCCCTGGGCTTGCCACCAGCGGCCAAGTCCTGCGTGGTCGACGTGCGCATGGGTGGCGATGATGATCGCCGGTTGCTTCTGGTCCAGCGCGGTACGCAGGCGGTCACGCGCTCCTGCGTAATCAGGACCGGTATCGATCAGGATGCGCCCGTTTTCGTCGTCGACGACGTAGACGTTGTTGTATGTGAGCTGGATCCGTTCAACGCTCGCCACCGGACGAGTCTAGCGGACGGTGTCCTTACGGCGGTCGCGTGAGCGCGGCCGGCAGCGTACGATGCGCCGCACTACCGGAGGAAGCGTGGCCACAGCCGAACGAACCCGCCTGTCACAGGACGATGTCGACCTGATCCGCACCACTGCCGCGCGGCTACAGGCCAACATTCAGCGTGTCATCGTTGGGAACGACGAGGTTGTCCGGCTCGTACTCGTGGCACTCCTCACGGAGGGGCACATCCTTCTTGAGGACGTCCCGGGGACTGGCAAGACGACGCTCGCTCGCTCGATTGCGAAGTCCCTGGATTGCACGTTTCGTCGTATTCAGTTCACGCCAGACCTTATGCCCTCGGACATCACGGGCATCAACTACTACAACCAGAAGCTCGGGGAATTCGTATTTCGCGAAGGCCCGCTCATCGCCCAGGTTGTCCTGGCCGACGAAATCAACCGTGCCACCCCGCGCACGCAGGCTGCCCTGTTGGAGGCGATGGAAGAGCGGCAACTCACGGTCGAGGGCGTTACCGTCCGCCTGCCACGCCCCTTCCTGGTGCTCGCCACACAGAACCCGGTGGAACTGGAAGGGACGTTCCCCCTCCCCGAGGCGCAGCTGGACCGCTTCCTCTTGCGTCTCAAGCTCGGCTACCCCGATGAAGAGTCGGAGGACCAGATTCTCGAGCGGTTCGAGAGTGCGAACCCGCTTGAGGACCTTGAGCCCGTGATCGAGGCCGACGAGCTTGTGCGCCTCGCCCACGCCCTCCGGAACCTCCACGTGGACCCGTCCGTCCGCCGCTATGCGGTCCAACTCGTGCGCGCCACGCGCGAAGACCCGGCGTTCGAGCTCGGCGCTAGCCCCCGCGCCAGCCTTGCCCTCTTCCGTGCGGCACGCGCCCTCGCGGCGGTCTCGGGCCGCGACTTCGTCCTGCCCGACGATGTGAAGATGCTGGCGCCGTACGTCCTGCCACACCGGCTCATCCTTTCGACGCAGGCTCGGCTCCGCGGCCGTGGCGTGGATGAGCTACTCGCGGAAATCCTGGCACGTGTGCCCGTGCCTATCGAACGCTGATGCCGTTTCGCGATGCCTGGCTCGTGGTCGGTGCACTCCTCGTGCTTGTGGGATTCGCCGCGGCCGAGCCAGTTGTGTCCGCCGTTGGGTTTGTCGTACTCCTCATCGGTGGCCTCAGCCGCTACTGGAGCCGCCATCTCTTCGATCGCGTCTTCTTCCATCGGCGCCTTGGTGAGCGCCGTGCTTTTGTCGATGAGCCGGTAGCGCTGCATCTCGAACTCGAGAATCGCAAGGCGCTCCCCCTCCCCTGGTACGAGTGGCGCCTGGCGATGGCCGACCCGCTCCGCGTTGAAGGCGAAAGCCTCGCGTCACACGCCGTACCCGGCCTGAGTTGGCTTGTGCGCCGCGGTGCGATGGGCTGGTACGAGCGCCGGAACTGGGAGCTCCGCGTGCGCGCCGCCGAGCGAGGCTTCCACCAGGTGGGCCCGGCCAGCATCAGCTCCGCCGACCTTCTTGGTGTCTTCCCGGGACAGGTCCACGATGACCGGATGGATCACCTGCTCGTCTTTCCGCGCGTGTTTACGATGGAGGAGCTTGGGCTGCCCCCCGACCGGCCGTTTGGCGAACGAAAAGGTGGACGCCCTATCTTCGAGGATCCGCTACGTATCGCCGGCCTCCGCGAATACCGCCCCGGTGACCCCCTCCGCCGCATCGACTGGAAGGCGACTGCCCGCAGCAACCAGCTCACGTCGCGCGTTTACGAACCGTCCGCTACGCACCAGCTCTACCTCGCCCTCAACATCGATACCATGCCGCACGCGTGGGAGGGCTATCTGAAGGACGAGCTGGAACGCACCGTGTCGACCGCAGCTTCCGTCGCGTCCTGGGCGGCCGGCCAGCGCTACTCGGTCGGCCTCATTGCTAACGGTTCATATCCGGATGCAGATCGGCCGATTCGGCTGGCGCCCTCCCGTGCCCGCGACCAGCTCACCCGCGTCCTCGAGGCGCTCGCCGTGATCCAGCCGCTCACGATGGGAGACCTTGCGAGCGCCATCCTCCGCGAAACGGCCCGTATCCCTTCGGGCTCAACGATCGTCGTCGTTGCTTCGCTCATCCCTGAGGCCCTGGGCGCGGTGCTCGGCCGGCTGGCGGCGGAGGGTCACCAGGTGTTTGTCCTGGCCACCTCCGACCGTGCGTTGGACGGTCTGCCACCCGGGATCCCGGTCCATACCGTCGCCCGGGCATTCGAGCGCATGGAGGTGACGGTGTGATCCGTGCGCTGGCCGTCGCTTGCCTCCTCGTGGCGGATGCTCTTGCGCTCTACGTCGCCGCTGAGTGGGTGGCCGCTGCCTACGACGAAACCATCGGTACCGTACCTGCTGTGCTGTTTATGCTCGTGGCGCTTTCCGGGTTCGCAGTTGCGTGGTTTGCCAATGAGTGGGAGCTGGATCCGCTCCGGGCCGCCGCCGCTATCGGTGTCGTCGCCTTTGTCACCATCTATGGCTCGCTCCGCCTGACCTTCGCCGGTGACTTGGCCCTCTGGAACTTCGCCTGGGTCGCCGACGTGCTCGACGGTGTGGAAGCCACCCTGCGAGAAAATCCCGCTGTGCTTCCGGCGGCAGTGCTGGTGGTGGCCGCCTGGGTGCGCGGTACCAGCCGTGCGCGCAACGAAGTCGAACTTGAGATGGTTCCCCGTAACACGACGCTGCCGTTCATCGCGGTCACGGCAATCGTGATTCTCGCGGCCGGGAGCGACCGCTCCGGCGAGGTCGCCCGGGGAGGCGCTGTTTTCTATGCCGTGGCAGTGCTCACCCTCGCCTGCTCACAGCTCGCCCTGAGCGGCGCGACCTTCGGCGACCTCCAGGCGGGCAGCGTCATCTCGGTCCTGCTGGGGCTGACGGCGGCAGCTACTGTTGTCTGCGTTGCACTGTTCTGGGTCGTCTTCGGGCTGTTCGGTGACACCCTTGGACCGCTGCTCGCCAATACGGTCGAGCTGATCCTGCTTGTTGTCCTGACGCCACCTGCGTGGCTGCTGGAAAAGCTTATGCGCTTGCTCTTTTCGGGCGCCGAGTTCCCGCAGCTCACAGAAAGCCTTCGCGAAACCATCTCGGATTCGAACGCCAGCGCTGAGCCCGGCGAACCAGGGAACGCCGAGCGCCTCGGCCGGTACTTCTTCCGGGCCCTGGGCTTGCTCATCATGCTGGCGCTCGGCGCGGGAGTCATTGCCTGGTACGCGCGGCTGCGGCGGCGGCCGCCCGCTCACGCAGTGCCACCGCCTACGGGAGCGGGGGCCGGGAGCCTGGGCGAGGACTTTCGTGGCATCTTTCGCCGCTTATTCGGGCGCCGGCCCCGCCCCCAACGCGCGGCGACGACGGGTTCCGAAGTGGAACGCCTCTATCTCGAAGCGCTGGTCCGCGCCCAACGGGCTGGACTCCCTCGTCAGCCCGCCGAGACACCCGAAGAGTACGCTCCACGGTTGCAGGACGCGCTGCGAATGCCCGCCACGGCTGAACTCACGCTCGCCTTTGAAGAAGCCCGGTACGGAAATCATGCCGTCGATCCCGGGCGTATCGCTGAACTCGACCATCGGCTCCGGGAAGGCCCCTGAACGCAGAGGACCTACCGAGCGAGGTATTCGTGCAGCGTGAGGCCGCTCTCGTGCACCCGCTGTGCTTCCGCCCGGCCGATCCAGCGCAGATGCCACGGCTCGTAGGCGTACCCCGTGATGTGTTCGGTGCCTGCTGGGTAACTGACGACGAACCCGAACTTCCACGCGTTTGCTTCGACCCACGCGGCATCCTCCGTGCCCACGAAGGTCTCCAGCCCGAAGCCGGCTCCCGGGCTCGAAACATCGACGGTCGTCCCCAGTTGGTGCTCACTGTGGCCCGGGTGAGCACTGATGCGGTCCGCACACGCGCGATCGTAGCCGCACGCCGCAAGGTTGGAGTTGTAGGCCGCCACCTGTCCGTCGTACGAGCGGTAGGCACTCACCGCGTAAAGGTCGAAGCCGTCCTGTGCCGCCGCCTCCATCAGCTCTAACAGGGCGTCGCGGGCCGCCACCCGCAGATACTGCGTGCCGT
>JALOAP010000040.1 GCA_023228745.1 Dehalococcoidia bacterium
GTATTCCGAGTTGCGGCGACCGGGAAAGGGCGCGAAGCCGGTCCTGCTTCCGCCGCACATCCGCTGCCGAGCCCTCGCGTGGCATCCGCCAACTCTACCCGACCGCCATCCCCCATCCGAATCGCCGCTACCACCCTCGAATTGCGAGGCGATTCTTGCGTTTGCTACCATCCAATTCAGCGGCGGTGCTCATGGATACGGGGTCTGTACTCGTACTGAATCAAAATTACGAGCCGCTGAACGTTTGTAACGTGCGGCGTGCGATGGTGCTTGTCCTGCGTGGCAAGGCCGAAGTCCTCGAACACGCTGCCGACGTCATCCACAGCGCGACCAGGATCTTCCGTCTCCCCTCCGTCATCCGGCTCATCCAGTTCATCCGCCGGCCACGCCCGCGGGTTCGCCTCACGCGGAAGGAGATCTTCGCGCGTGACGGCTGGGCCTGCGTCTACTGCGGCAAGGAGGCACGGGACCTCACGCTCGATCATGTCGTGCCCCGCCACCGCGGCGGGAAGCACACCTGGGAGAATCTCGTCACCGCCTGCAAGACCTGTAACCACAAGAAGGCCGGCCGCACCCCGCGCGAAGCACACATGGTGATGCGCCGCCAGCCCGGCGAACCACGTGTCTCCATCTACTACGCCTTCTTCTCGTACCTCGGGTCGCAACCCGAATGGCGCAAGTTTGTCCCCGGCTACGAAGCCGCCTCTGCCAGCGCCGCCGGCTGACTCATCCCCCGGCTGTATTGAGTGCCGGCAGTCCCCAATTCAACTTGAGATGAGGTGTATCTTCCGTGCCACTAAGCGGGAGGTGCTCACTTGGGAGGCACACCGGACTGGCGCGAACTCTACACCGAACGGCTTTGTTCACCCGAGGAGGCCGTCAGCAGCATCGGCGACGGCGACGTTGTGTGGGTCGGCGGCTGGACGTCCGTTCCCGTCCAGCCCTGCCAGGCACTCGCCAGCCGCGCGGGCGAACTGAGAAACGTCACCATCCTGAACTTCCTCGCCCCGTTCAACTGGGATCGTCCCGAGCTCCTCGAGGCGTTCCACATCGTCAATTTCTACGCGAGCCCGTATGACCGACCCGGCGTCCGCGAGGGCCGGATGGACTACGTGCCCGTTGCGCAGTTCCGCGAAGGGCGCCTCCCACCCGGCATCGATACAGGCATAGACGTCGCCATGCTCCCCATCTCCGAGCCCGACGAGGAGGGTTGGTGTTCGTTCGGCGCCGCAACGTGGTTCAGCCCCGGCGTCAGCAAGCGTGCCGGGCGACTTATCGGCGAGATACACACCGACTTCATCCGCACCGGCGGCGATAACCGCATCCATGTGTCGCAGTTCGATCGGTTGGCGCACTTTACGCTCGAAACCCCGCCGGTCCCGATTCCGCCGCGTTCGGAAGAGACCGAACTCGCGGCCCAGGTCATCTGTACGCTCGTCGCCTCCGAGATCGTTTATGACCGCGCGACGGTGCAGTTCGGCATCGGCGATGTTTCGGCCGCCCTCCCGGTCTTTCTCGGCGAACGGCACGATCTCGGCATCCACACCGAGCTCCTTCCCGGCGGCGTTCCCGCCCTCATCGAGCAGGGCGTCGTCACCAACCGCCACAAAGCGGTCCACCCGGGGACGGTCGTGGCCAGCGCCGCTGCCCAGATCCCGAAGGACGAGCTTGCCTACATCGATGGCAACCCAAACTTCGAGTTCTACGACTTCACCCACACCGATGACCTGCGCGTCCTGCTCCAGTTCGAAAACCTTGTCGCTGTAAACAACGCGCTCCCCGTCGACCTCACCGGAAACGTGGCATCCGAAACCATGGCCCGCCAGGTCTTCAGCGGCACCGGCGGGCAGAACGCCTTCGCCACCGCCGCTTCCGTCGCGGCGGGTGGTTCGGTCATCGTCCTCCCATCGTCATCGCTCAGTGGCGACGTGCGGCACTCCCGCATCGTGGGTGGCCATCCGCGGGGCACCACCGTCACGGTGCATCGCGGCTTCGTCCACTTCGTAGTTACCGAACAGGGCATCGCGCCTGCGTGGCAAGTCCCTCCGCCAGCGAGTCAATGAGCTGATCAGCGTCGCTCACCCTGACTTCCGGGCCGACCTGCGCCGCGAGGCCGAGAAGCTGCACGGAATCGCACCCGTCTAGCCACTCCCGCAAGACGGGCCAAACGCAGCGGCCAGTTGTACGTCGCTCGTGCGACGGGCCGCCACTCGAATACGCCGGCGCGTAGTCCCCTATGGCGCTCCCAGCCGCACGATGATCGTCTGCGGCTGCCCGTCGCGGTAGATCTCGACTTCGACGTCTACCTCTGGCGCGTGCTTGATCATTGCGATCGCGAGGTCGCCTTCGGAGCGGATTGGGGCGCCGTCGATCTTCGTGATGACATCGCCGGGCTGGATGCCTGCGGCGTCGGCGGGGCCGCCCGGCTCCACACTCACCGCGTTCTGCGCGACGAACTCATTCGGCCGCGGCAGGTAGACACCCCCCTGGCCCTCCGGGACGCCAAGTTCGCGCGCCTTCGCTGGCCGTAGCGCTTCGAACCCGCGGACGCCAAGCAGCCCCCGTGTGACCTGTCCGTCCGCCTTCAGCTCCTCGAACACCGCGCGAACCATATCCGAGCCGACCGCGTAGCCGATGCCCTGGGCGATGCCCGTGGGCGAAGTGCTATCCGGCTGCAGCGCCGTGTTCACACCCACGACTTCGGCACGCATGTTCAGCAGCGGACCCCCACTGTTGCCGTGGTTGATCGCCGCATCAGTCTGTACCGCGCCAAGGATTGGCGACGATTCCTGGATGCCACGGTTCTTTTGGCTCACGATGCCCCGCGTGACGCTGAACGATGGCCCTTCGCCCCCGTCAAGGTCCAGCGCGTATCCAATAGCCACCACGTCTTCGCCGATCTGGACGTCGTCGAGGTTGGCCAGGCTGAGCGCCTGTAGCGCGTGGTCCGCGTCGATCTTCAGGAGCGCCAAATCCGACCGGGGGTCGGTGCCCACTACCGTCGCGTCGTAGTCGGAGCCGTCGCTAAGCGTGACCCGGACGTTCGCTGCTCGCCCGAACTGCCCCGCCACGACGTGGTTATTGGTGATGATGTAGCCGTCGCTGTCCACGATGAAGCCACTGCCCACGCTCGTGCCGCTTTCAATGCGTACGACCGATGGCTCCGCGAGCTTTACCACCTCGGAGGTGGTCATCTCCGCGCCGGGGTTCCTGGACGTTTGCGTCTGGTCGCGGTCCTGCGTTGCAGGCGTTGTCGCTGTTGCGGCGGTGTTTGCGTCCTGCGGTCTTGCGCTGTTCTCGGAACACGCCACACCCACGAGCAGCGTGAGAGCAGCGACGCTGCTGGCAGCGATGGGGGCGATTCGCTTCATTGTTCGGCGTTCTCCGTTCCTGGTCTTCAAGCTAGTCTCTCCCACCACCCGGCAATCTCCTGTAAATCAGATTCAGTCAGCGAGACGGACAGGTAAAGGCCGAGTGTCACGACCCATATTCCATGTATCATCGGGCACTGGGTAAGCATATGGCGTTCAATCGCAATCCAGACGCGTCGGGCGTTCGTAGCGTTAGCAGGACGGTCGACCATGTCTCTCCCGCCCTCGCGGGAAGTGGAGACCGCGTCGAATGGTCCGACGAGGCGCTCATGGTTGCAGTGGTGAATCGCGACGAGGCTGCGTTCGCGGTCCTGTATGACCGCTACGTCGACCTCGTGTACTCGGCCTCCGTCAGGGTCCTGGCAGATTCCCAACTCGCCGAGGACGCCACGCAGGACATCTTCGTTCGCCTCTGGCGCCGCCCCGAGGCGTTCGTCGCCGATCGCGGCTGCTTCGTGAGCTGGCTCATGAGCGTCGTCCGCAATCGCTCCGTCGACGAACTCCGCTCCCGCGGCCGCCGCCAAAAGCGCGAAGGGACGCCCGGCTCCGAAACACAGGAGGCGGCGCTCCTGATGCTCCCCGCAGAGGGTGACGACCCGCTTCGCGCGGCACAGGTCCACGAGGACCAGCGCCTCGTCCGCAGGGCACTCGTTGACCTTCCCGCAGACCAACGTACCGCACTCGAACTTGCCTACTTCGGTGGCCTCACCCAGCAGGAAATCGCCATCCAACTCGGCGAACCGCTTGGCACCGTGAAGACGCGCATCCGGCTCGGCATGCAAAAGCTCCGCCGTGCGCTCCAGGACAAGGTGTGACCGAAGGAAGGCAGGCCCCCTCGTGAGCGCGGCGCACGAACCGACTCCCCATATCACCCAGGAGCAGGCCGACGAATACGCGATCGGCGCTCTTGAGCCGGAGATCGCTGCTCTCATCACGCTGCACGCAGAGGACTGCGCGCGGTGCCGCGCGCTCGTCGTCTCCAGCCAGCGAGTGGCCTCATCGTTTGGCCTGGCCACGCCCATCCGGCCCGCGCCGCCCCACCTCAAGCGCCGGGTCATGAGCTCCGCCGGCATCCGCCGCTTCGGACCGCTCTGGACCGTCATGCGCTTTACCCCGGCTGCTGCGGCCGCCGCTGCCATCGTCGTCGCCGTCGCCTCGTTCACCGGCATGGTGTCGCTCCGCGGCCAGGTCAGCGACCTTCGCGACGACAATGCGACGCTCGGCGCCCAGCTCAAGGACGCCCTCTCGCAGAAGATCGAAATCGCCGTCATCTCCGAGCGTTTGCAGGACAGCGAACAGGCCGCTGCCGAGCTCGAACAGGCCGCCCAGAGCGACCGTGACTTGCTCGTCGCGCTCCTTTCGCCCGGCAGCGAGGTCGCAGAGCTGGTCCGCTTCGACGATGGCACGTCCGCCGTCGGCCGGCTCGTGTGGGACCCGGAGCAGCGGCGCGTCTGGTTCGTGGCGAACCGCCTTCCGCCCCCCGCACAGGGCGAGACCTACCAGATCTGGCTCAACTCCGCGGGCCGCTTCGTCAGCCTCGGCACATTCACGCCCGACTCCACGGGATTCGCGCGCCACGAAAGCCTCGTCCCGGAAGGCCTGAAGACCTACGACGGCGCCGTCATCACGATCGAACGTGCGGGCGGCGCCATCGAACGCAGCGGTCCCAGTGTCTTCGTCGCCGATCTTTCGAACCTCAAGCGCGAACGCTAGGACTACCGGTCGAGCGTCTCGCGTAGTGCCGCCAGTGCCCGGGCCTGGCGCCCCTTCACTCCCTCGACGCTCGTCTCCAGCACCGAAGCTGTCTCCTCCAGCGACAGGCCGTGGATGAACCGCAGGCTCACCACCTCCGCCTGCCCGCGGTTCAGGCGCTGGAGCGCCTGGGCGAGGTCCAGCAGTTCCGGCGATAGTCCGCGGTCGCTCTCCGGTTGGTCGAATGCTTCGAGCGCCAGCACCGGTGGCCGCCGCAGCAGCCAGCGCCGATGCGTCCCGATGATGTTTCGTGCGATCCCGAAGAGCCAGGCGCGCGCGGGCAAGCCGTGGTCGCGCAGCCGGTCCGCTCCCTCCCAGGCCGCAGCGAACACCGCCGACGTCACGTCTTCCGCGTCCTCTGGCCGGCCCAGCCCGCTGAGGGCGTACCGGTAGATCGCCGCCACCTCGCGCTCGAACAGCAACGACCAGGTTTGCGGATCGCGTGCGCGCAGCCGCTCGATCTCTGCGCTGCCGGCACGATCGACCTGTACCGGGGTCTCCAGTCCCCGCGCGACTGTTAACCACAACCGGCCCAGCCCAGCGCGGAGTGCTAATGTCGCTGCTCCGCTCATCTCACCCTGTCCTCGTCATCCGACGGGTTGTCATCTGGTTCTTCTTCCCGGCTGTTCCCACGTCCGCTGTTATCCGAACGCCCGCGTGAATCGTCGTCCGAGTGGTCGTCATCCTTCTTGTCGTGGTCGTCGTCGTCGTCGTCGTCGTGGTCCTCGGTCGCCGTTGCAGTCGCCGTAGTGGTTGCCCCCGGCGAAGGCGAAGGGGTTGCCGGGACGGGCGTCGCGGTTGTGGTTGGTGTTGGCGATTCAGTGGGGGTCTGGCCACCACCCGCGGACCCTCGCGGGTCGAGGTTCGTCACCGCCGATTCGATGAGGCGCACCGCACCCGACGCCAGCTCGAGCGGGCTGGCGCCGGCCGCAGTGCCGGCGCCACCCCCTGCGATGCCGATGAGCAGGACACCCGCGGCCAGCCGCTCGACGAGTGGCCGCGGCGCCGGGCCGGAGCCCGCCCATGCTCCCAGCCAGCGGAGCCACCGCGGCGGCACGGCCGTCCCCATTCGGACCTTGAACTGCTCACGGAGCCGCTGCGTGGTCTCGCGATCCGGAGCCGCCGGCGCCAGCTCGCGGGTGAGCGCGGCAACCGACACCAGTCGTACCACCTCGCGGTCAGCGACGTCGTACTCCACGCCCTCCAGGGCCGTTTGCAGCCGCTCAGGTAGCTCGTGCTGGGTGCTCATGAGTCACCTCGGTGCGTCGCCGCTGTTCCTTCCGGTACGTCACTCGTAGCACCGTTGCAAATCCCACCGCAAGAGCTGTCCCGGCGTAGAGCCCCGCCGCCCACACTTCGCCGCTGTCGGTCCCGAGCTGTATCCCGTGCCACCATGCCGCACCCCACGCCGCGAATGACGCATAGTGCACGGTCCGCCAGGTTGTCGTCCCGATCAGGGAGCGCATCCAGAAGGACACAGCCACAATGAGCGCCAGGTACAGGCTGAGCGTTCCCAGCGCGTTGAGGGAACGGTCCACGGGCGCCGCGAACGGGACCACCAGGTGCCAGATTTGGTACGTGGTCCATTGGTCCGGGATCAGTGCCAGCAGGTGCAGCGCCGCAAACCCGAGGCCCGCGATGCTCGCGACCTGGTGCATTGCCAGCAGCCGCGCACGGTGGACGAACCCGTCGAACCACGCCGATGACATGAGCAGGCCGCCAAACACCCCGGCCCACAACAGGAAATATGCCGTGAACCCGGCCGCACGCGACACGTACCAGGGGCCATGTGCGCCCAGCCACAGCTGCGACTCACTCATGAACCCGAGCAACCATCCGGCCAGTGTCACTGCTGCGATGCCGCCAATCGCGTAAAGCACACCACGCATCACGACCCCCTGCTCGTGCGCGCGCTGCGCACACGGTCCACACGCTGCGGCGGGGACGATGGTACCTGCTGCAGCTGAGAGTTCACGGTTGGGGCTCCACTCCCACTCACGATGATCACCGGGCGGCGCTCCACAACGAGCAGCGCTCCATCTCCTTCGCTACCGCCGCCGGTGTAACCCCTGGCGCCAACCGCCCCCAGCACCAGCGCGAAGACGGCCAGCCCGGCCCCCGCAGTCAGGAGCTTCGTGCCCCGAAACTTGCTCTTACCGGCTCGTCTAGTCGTCATCGTCGTCGTCGTGCCGATCCCGGCCGTGGTCGTCGTCATCGCCGTGTCGGTCTCCGCCGTGGTCGTCGTCATCGTCGTCGTGCCGGTCCCGGCCACTATCGTCGTCCCAGTCGTCATCGTCCCAGTCGTCGTCGTCCCAATCGTCCCAGTCGTCATCGTCGTCCCACGACTGTCCGCTCCCGTTGTCGTCCACGAGCACGGTGCCCGGGGCCGCCGGCGCGAAACCGGCGAGTGCGTCACCTTCCCGTACGACCATCGGTGTGCCGTCCATCACGACGACCTGCTGTTCATCGCCACTGCCGCCCCCGCCTTCGCCGAGGTTGGCACCCGAGACGGCTGCGACCGCTGCCGCGCTGGTGAGCAATGTCACCACTCCGGCCGTGAGCATGGATGCGATTCGATTCATGTGAGTCCTCCGAGAGTTTGGTCTCGAAGAGCACATCGCTCGGCGCGCAGAAAAGAGTCGCCGGGTAAAGGAAAGTTGCCTTACCGTTCCCAGTTCCAGGCTTCGATGTGCCCATCGGGGGCGATCGCGAGGACACCGTGGCCCTGGCCGGCAGCGAGGGTGGCCAGTTCCGGGCCGCCGATGAGCACCGCCTTTGCCCACACCTCGGCGCGCCAGGTCAGCGCCCCCCGCGTACTCACCTGCGCATAACCCGACTCGGCGGGGAGCCCGGTGCGGGGATCGATGAGGTGATGCGCCTCTCCCTGCGCTGCAGCAACCCATCGCCGCTTCGCAACCGTCGAGGTCGCCAGCGCACCCATCCAGGTGCCCTCCCAGGCGAGGGTGCCGTCCGGGCCCTCGATCTCAACCGTCCATCCCGGGGCGCCTGGCTCTTCGCCGCCGGAACAGCGCAGGTCGCCGCCCGCATTCACGAGTACGCCGTCGAACCGGTCCGCCAGCAGCTCCACAGCGAGGTCCACCGTCCAGCCCTTCACAATCCCACCGAGGTCGAGCGCTCCGCTGCGCAACCGCACGCCACTCTCTCCGAAATCCAGGCAGCTCCGCGGGTCCGGCACGTCCTGCCGGCGTGGAGAACCGCCCCGCACCTCGGCGAACGTCCGGTCATACCCCGCCTCCCGCAGCGCGGGCAGGACCATCGGGTTGAACAGCCCGCCGGTCATCTCGAACGCTTGGATCGCCATCCTGCACGCCTGTACGAACCCGGCATCCGTCACCGTCTCGCCCCGGTTCAGTGCGCTCAGCAGGCTCTCCGGGCGAAATCGCGAAAAGGCCGCCTCCTGCCGCTCGAACAGCAGCCGCACGGAGAGCGTCGCATCGAACGCCGGGGCCCACGTCTGCAGCGCGACATCCACATCCGTGTCCATCGCCCGGAACTGCTCATCGAATTGCATACTGTCCTGTTATCGCCCGACGCGGTAGGTTCCCGCAATGCGCCCAAAACCGTTCTTCATCGTGAACCCTGTGTCTGGCGGCGGTCGCACCCGCGGAAAGCTCCCGCGCCTCCGGGCTGCTATCGAAGGTCACGGCTTCGAACCCGACCTCGTGCTCACCGAGCGCCCATGGCATGCCTACGAGCTGGCCCGGGCCGCCATCGAACAAGGTCACGACACGCTCGTTGCCTGCGGCGGCGACGGCACGGTGTTCGAAGTGGCGAACGCCATCTTCGACCTGGAAGCGGCCGCTCGCGTGCGTCTCGGCACCATCCCGCTCGGTACAGGGAAAGACGTGGCGAAGTGCCTTGGCATGCCCCGCCCCGCAGCCGCGCTCCGGGCGATCGCTGCCGGTGCCGAGCGAGCCATCGATGTGGGCCGCGTTGAATCCGTCGATGCTTATGGTCAGCCCATCGTCCGCCACTTCCTGCTCGAGGCCTCCGCCGGTTGGATCCCGGAGATCTCCCATTCCATCCCCCGCATCCTCAAGCGCCTCGGAGATACGTCGCCCTACGTCGTCACCGCGTTTGTGAAGATGCTCGGCCCCATGAACCGTTACTTCACGCTCGAAATCGATGGCCTCGAATATCACGCGCCCTACAACTCCATCAGCGCGCACAACATGGCCTTCTGGGGTGGCGACCTTGAGGTTGCACCCGGCGCTGACCCGGCCGATGGCCTGCTCGATGCCATCCGCTGGGGCCCGTTGGGCCGGCTGATGGTGCTTCGCGCCATCCAGGGGCAGCGCCAGGGCGGCCGGCATCTTGCCATCGAGGGAGTCGATCACCATGCCGCGAAGCGCGTCCGCCTCGACTCGCCGAAGCGGACGCACCTCGAACTCGACGGTGAGGCTGCCGGCTTCCTCCCCGCCGCCCTCGAAGTCATCCCGCACGCGCTTCGCTTCCTCGCACCGTCGCAGCGAAACGGCCGGCGACGAGCTCCCAGGGTCGATGGCCGAGAGGTGACGGCCAGCCGCTACTTGAACACCGGGTCGCGCTTCTCGACGAACGCCCGCGCCGCCTCGCGGAAGTCATCCGACGAGACGAGCTTCCAGTGCCGCTCCGTCTCGAGCTCCAGGTACTCCTTGAACTCCATGCGCTCCGCAGCTACGTAGTGCGCCTTCATCGTTCGCAATGCCCGCGGTGAACGCTTCGCCATCTCCGCGACCAGCTTCGCCACCTCGTCCCGGAAGACGTCGTCGTCCCACACACGCGCCACGAGCCCGATGCGGTGCGCTTCGTCCGCGCTGAACTTCTCGGAGAGCAACGAAAGCTCTCGTGCCTTGGCCGCACCGACCAACCGCGGCAGCGACCACGGGAGGCCCATGTCGCCCGCCACCGCGACGCGCAGGAAGGCCGTGCTAAAGTTCGCCGAGCGCGCGGCCACACGGATATCTGCCCCGCACGCCCAACCGAAGCCAGCACCCGCGCACGCGCCGTTCACCGCCGCGATCGTCACCGCGGGCATCTCGTGGAGCAGCCGCGCCACGTGGTAGCGGTCCGGGTTGTCCCGCTCTTCGTCGTCCGAACCGCCCTTGAGGTCCGCTCCCGGGCAGAATGCCCGCCCGGCGCCCGTCAGCACGAGGATGCGCAGATCGGGGTCGACGGCGGCAGCCTGCAGGCACTCATACGTCTCCCGCAGCATCTTCACAGTCATCCCGTTGAACTGGTCCGGCCGGTTGATGGTCAGCGTTCCGACGCCGTTCGATGCCTCGTAGATGATGGTTTCGTAAGTGGCCATGCTCTTCTCCTCGTGCCTGCGTTCTTGGTGGGGACCATGCTACGGACTCCCTGGCGCGCCGGGAACCACGGCATCCGCCGGCTCGTCTCCCACTCGAACGTTCGCGTTCGGCTAAGCGATTCCTGATACACTTGCCGGGCATTCCAATTTCCCGAAGGGATCCTTTTTTCATGCGCGAAGTTGTCATCGTCGATGCCATTCGCACGCCGTTCGGACGGCGCGGCGGCGTCCTCAGCCAGAACCATCCGGTCGAGACCTCGGCTGTCCTCCTCAACGCGCTCAAGGAGCGCAACAACCTCGACCCCGAGACTGTCGACCACGTCCTGTGGGGGTGTGTGAGCGAAGTCGGCGCGCAGTCGACCAACCTTGCCCGCAACATCGTGCTCACCGCTGGCTGGCCGTACACGGTGCCCGGCGTAACCATGGACCAGCAATGCAGCTCGAGCCAGCAGGCAGTGCACTTCGCCGCCAACCAGGTTGCCAGCGGCACCCACGAGATCGTCGTCGCCGGTGGTACCGAGTGGATGTCGCAGATTCCCCTCGGCGCGAACGTCGGCAAGGACATGGGCTATCCGTTCACAGAAGCCATGCGCCAGCAGTACGACCTGACCTCGCAGGGCCTCTCCGCCGAGCGCATCGCCGACAAGTGGGGCGTCACCCGCGAAGAGGCCGACGAGTTCGGGGCGCACAGCCAGGAGAAGGCTGCCACCGCCGCCAGGGAAGGCCGCTTCAAGAACGAGATGGTCCCTGTCGCCGGCAAGAAGAAGACCAAGAAGGATGACGGCACCGAGGAGTGGCACGACGCCACCATCGACTTCGACGAAGGCATTCGCCCCGGCACCACGCCGGAGATCCTCGCGAACCTGAAGCCCTCGTTCCGCGAGAATGGCGTGCACCACGCCGGTAACTCCAGTCAGATCACGGATGGCTCGGCGGCCGTGCTTGTCACCCACTCCGAGCTGGCGAAGAAAATGGGCTGGAAGCCTCGCGCCCGCTTCGTCGCGCAGGCCGTGGTCGGCTCCGACCCCGAGCTCATGCTGACCGGCCCCATCCCGGCCACTCAGCTCGCCCTGCAGCGCGCCAACCTCTCGATGCGCGACATCGACCTCACCGAGATCAACGAAGCTTTCGCCAGCGTCGTCCTCGCCTGGAGGCGGGAACTCCAGGCCGACATGGATAAGGTGAACGTGAACGGCGGCGCAATCGCCCTTGGCCACCCGACCGGTGCCACCGGCGCCCGCCTCTTCGGCACCCTGCTGAACGAGCTCGAGCGCACCGGCGGCAAGTACGGCCTCGTCACCATGTGCATCGGCGGCGGCATCGGCACCGCTACCATCATCGAGCGCCTCGACTAGCCGGCGGCTTACCAGGCGATAATGAATGAGGCCGGGCAATCGCCCGGCCTCGTTGCGTTCTAAGTCCTGGCCCTGTCCCCTTAGTCCTTCAACACATCCACCACCAGCCGCGTCGGGCTCTTGAGCGTCGTCACGACGAAGTTCTGCTCGCCGGTTGTGCCCACGGCGTAGGTCACGACGCCTTCAAAGTCGCAGATCCTGATCGCCTCTTCGATTGTCCCACCCGGGCCATCAACCATCTCGTCGATCGTTGGTTGTCCCGCTTCTGTGTGCCCAACCGCGTGGTCGATGCGGACCTGGAGGATGGCTTCGCCCTTGATCTCCACCTCTTCTCCCGAACCACACTGCACGGCACTCTCGACATACTCGATCCGCGCCGCCGGCAGTGCTGGCCCATCGAACTCGAACACAATGCGGTCGGCGTTCGCGTGTCCGCCGGTGCGAACGTCTACGACGGTGATGTTGCCGGCGAAGTCCTCCGGGTCTGCCTTGACGTCGAATGGTGTCGTTTGGCCGCCGTCCGGTGCCGGGGTGCCATCCTCAGCGGCGGTGCCCGTCGCTGTCACGGTGGCGGTACCCGCAGCGGTCTCGCCCGCCGTCACCGTGCTTGTTGCGGTTTCGGTCGCAGCGGCGGTCGTTGCCGCAGCGGTTGGTGTCTCGTCATCGTCATCGTCGCCGCAGCCTACAAAAACCGCTCCGATGAGCAGCGGCAGTGCGGCCATCGCAATCCAGCGCATGGTTTCCCTCCAGCCCCGCGCAGATCGTACGTTTCCCGGGCTGGAGTCGGATTTCCCGGGCTGGAGTCGGATTTGAGGTATGGGTGGCGTGGCAGCCTTACAAGCGCTGCGGACACGCCACCACGCCCGGCCTGCCTACGGGCAGGCGTAGTTCATGTCGTACGTTTCCACCCACTGTACGAGTTCCACCGTGCCACCCCCGAAGGCGTAGCGGGGATTGTCGCATCGCGCGGCTGCGTCATAGACATCGCGCGCACCAGCCGTCCAAACCGGCAAGCCGGGTCTGTAATCACCCGCGATCACTCCCCACTGGTAGGGGGTCGAGTAGATGCCCACATCGAGCCCCACACCCTCGAGGTAGTCGATGG
>JALOAP010000041.1 GCA_023228745.1 Dehalococcoidia bacterium
CCTCCGCTCCTTCGCGAAGGTCGTGAACATGTTCGACCCCATCCGCGTTCGTATCTGGGCCGAGCTCGGGCTGACCACTGCCCAGCTCCGTGTCATGTTCCACATGCGCGAAACGCCCGGTGTCACCGCTGGAGAGCTCGCCCAGCGGATGGCCGTCACACCGCCGACAATCTCCGGCATCGTGGACCGCCTCGTGCGGCTCGACCTTGTGCGCCGCGAAGACGACGAATCCGACCGGCGTCTGGTCCGAAATCACCTCACGGAAAAAGGCGAGTCGGCCTGCGGGTGGCTTGAGCGCGGCCTCGCCGTCTACATTCGCCGCATCCTCACCGATATGGGTGAAGACGAACTCGATGCCTTCATCAGCGGCATGAAGGCGTTCAGCTCCGCGAGCGAACGCCTCGCGCAGACCGAACCAAATCTTGTCGCCGTCGCCATGGCAGGAGTGAACGCAGAGTGAGTCAGCCGAAGCGCGTCCGTACGATCGACCTCGACAACCCCTTCGCTGAGTCGTTCGAAGGAATGTGCGAAATCCTGCTCATCCGCCACGGCGAGCAGCAGTTCTTCTCGAACATCCCCCTCGGCGAAGCACTCGATGCCCCACTCTCTGCCCTCGGCCGCAAGCAGGCCGAAGCCGTTGGCCAGCGCCTCGCGCCCGCACGCCTCGGGGCCGTCTACTGCTCCAATATGAAGCGCGCCTATGACACCGGCTACGCCATCGCGAAGCACCACGGGCTCGACCCCATCGTTGTCGACGATCTCCGCGAAATCGACCTCTGGAAGTACGCGCCGCAGGACAAGGGCCTGCTCGACATCTACTCGCGCGAAGAACTCGCCGAGATCTACCGCGAAGTCAGCCGCACCAGAAAGCACTCCTCCTACCCACACTGCGAAGACTCCGAGGAGTTCAAGGCGCGTATCGTCGCGGCCATCGACCGGATCGCCGAAGAGAGCGTCGGCCACCGTGTGGCCGTCGCCTGCCACGGTGGGGTCATCAACGCCTATCTCAGCCACCTCTTCGCGTCCGGCTACGACTCTCTCGTTCCAGTGCACCACACCTCGATCACCGTCATCCGCGCCGCCGACAGCCGCCGTGTCGCCCTCACCATCAACGACTACTCACATGTGATGTCTTTCCAGTCCTCCCGCGGCGACCTGAACGCGTAGCGGGCTCCCCCCGCTTTCCCGCCGGCACTGCCTATCGAAGTTCGCCTCCGTCGCCCAATCCGCCGTTCACAGATACCGTTACCTGGTGAAGTTTCTCGCCCGGTTCTACATCGATGGCTTCGTGCTCGCTATCTTCGGCGCGGTCATCGTGGCGACGCTGCTCCCCGCCAGCGGCTCCGCCGAAACCGTCGTCGACTGGGCGACGAAGGGCGCCATCGCCCTCCTTTTCTTCCTCTATGGCGCCCGCCTCGCCCCCTCTGAGACCCTCGCCGGGCTCAAACACTGGCGCCTCCACGCGGTCGTGCTCGCTGCGACCTTCGTCGTGTTTCCGCTCATCGGCCTCTCGCTCACCGTCCTCGAACCCACGATCCTCACGAGTGACCTCTACACCGGCGTCCTCTTCCTCTGCCTCGTGCCTTCCACTGTGCAGTCATCCATCGCCTTCACATCCATCGCGAAGGGCAACGTTGCTGGCGCCATTGTCAGTGCCTCGTTTTCGAACCTCATCGGTGTGTTCGTAACGCCCCTGCTGGTCCTCCTGCTCATGGACACCACCGGACAGGCGAGCGTCGACCCCTCGTCGGTGGTCGACATCATGCTCCAGATTCTGCTGCCCTTCGTCGTTGGGCAGTTCTTGCGCCCGCTCATCTCCGGCTGGCTCCTCCGCCATCCCGGCCCGACCCACCTGGTGGACCGCGGCTCCATCCTGCTCGTCGTCTACGCAGCCTTTAGCGAAGGGATGAATGAGCACATCTGGAGCACCGTTTCCGCCTGGCAGATCCTCGCCGTCGTGCTCGTTTCGGTAGGCATCCTCACGGCCATCCTCAGCATCACCGCCTTCGCCGGCAAGGAACTCGGCTTCTCGCTCCCGGACCGGATCGTCATTATCTTCTGCGGGTCGAAGAAGAGCCTCGCGACAGGTGTCCCCATGGCCTCCGTGCTCTTCGCCGGCCAGGCCGTGCCGCTCATCGTCCTGCCCCTCATGATCTTCCACCAGATCCAGCTCATCGCTTGTGCCGCCATCGCCCAGCGCTTCGCCAGGAAGCACGAGCAGGCGGTTGCTGCTCGCCCCGCCGAGGCCGTGGCGTAGCTGGTATCCTCCGCCCAATGAACAATCTCACCCCGTGCCACAAGCTCTGGCTCGAACGCGATGGCCGCATCGTCATGTCCGACTACCGCGTTCGTCTGCTCGAGCTCGTGGCCGAAACGGGCTCGCTCGCGCAGGCCGCGCAGGCGATGGGACTCTCCTACCGCCGCGCATGGGGCAAGGTGAAGGAACTCGAACAGAACCTCGGCCTCCCCCTCGTCGCCTCCGAAGTCGGTGGCGCTGGTGGCGGCCACACCACCCTCACGCCGGACGCCCGGGAGTTCGTCGCCGCCTATCGCCGCTTTCAGCAGCGCGTCGCCAAGGCCGCCGAAGATGCCTTCGAAGCAGAGCTCGCGCCGCTCGGCTCCCCGGCCTCGAAGGCCGAAACTGGCCGGGGCGCATAGCCCCTGAACTCGATACCCTATCCCCATGCTCAAGGACACCTACTGCGGCGACCTTCGCGCCTCCGACGCCGGCAAAACCGTCCGGCTCGCGGGCTGGGTTCATCGCCGTCGCGACCACGGCGGCCTCATTTTCATCGACCTCCGCGATTCCCGCGGCATCGTCCAACTCGTCTTCAACCCGGACGATAACGCCGACGCACACGGCATCGCCGAAGAGGCCCGCACCGAGTGGGTGCTCGCCGTCGAAGGCGTTGTCCGCGAGCGCGCCCCCGAGACGGTGAACCCCCGGATGCCCACCGGCGAAATCGAGGTCGTGCCCTCGTCCTGTCAGGTCCTGAACCAGTCGCCGACGCCGCCCTTCTATATCAACGAACCCGCGGACGTCGACGAGCAATTGCGCCTCAAGTACCGCTACCTCGACCTGCGCCGCCCCGAGGTCGTCGAGCCGATCAAGCTCCGCCACGAGGTCGTCTACTTCATCCGTCAGTTCCTCGTCGAACGGGGCTTCCTCGAAGTCGAAACGCCGACGCTCATCAAGTCCACTCCCGAAGGCGCCCGCGACTTCCTCGTGCCGTCGCGCCAGAAGCCCGGGCAGTTCTTCGCGCTTCCGCAGTCACCCCAGATCCTGAAGGAACTCCTGATGGTCGCGGGCGTCGAAAAGTACTTCCAGCTCGCCCGCTGCTACCGCGACGAAGACTTCCGCGCCAACCGCGTCGCCGAGCATACCCAGCTCGACCTTGAAATGAGCTTCGTCGACGAAGAGGACGTCATGGGCCTGGTCGAAGAGCTCTACACGGAGATCGCGAAGCGCTTCGGCCGCGGCAAGCTCGCCGCCACACCCTTCCCCCGGCTCCACTACGCAGACTGCGTCGCCCGCTACGGCATCGACCGCCCCGACCTCCGCTTCGGCCTCGAGTTCGTGAACATTTCCGAACCGCTGCGTGGCTCCGGGTTCCAGGTCTTCGCTGGCGCGCTCTCCGCGGGCGGCGAAGTCAAGGCGATTTGCGTGCCGGGCCAGGCTGAGATGACCCGCAAGGAGATCGATAGCCTCACCGATGTCGCAAAATCCGGCGGTGCAAAGGGTCTCGCCTGGATCGGCTTCACCGCCAACGAACTCCGTTCACCAATCGCCAAGTTCCTCTCCGAGGAAGAGCTTGCGGGCATCCGCACCCTCACTGGCGCCGAAACCGGTGACCTCGTCCTCATCGTCGCCGATCAGCCCGCCGTGGTCGCTGCATCGCTTCACGCCGTGCGCGACACCCTCGGCGACCGTCTCGGCCTGAAGGACCCGGAGGTGCTCTCCTTCGCCTGGGTGACCGGCTTCCCGCTTCTCGAGTGGCGCCCCGAAGAAGAGCGCTGGGACGCCATGCACAACCCGTTCTCCGGCTATCGCGCCGAAGACGAGGCGCTGCTCGACACCGATCCCGGCAAAGTCATCGCCCGGCAGTACGACCTCACCCTCAATGGCGCGGAAATCGGGGGCGGCTCCATCCGCATCAGCAATCGTGCGGCACAGGAAAAGGTGCTTGCGCTCATGGGCTACACAAAGGAGGACATGGAGGAACGCTTCGGAGTCCTCCTCGAAGCCCTCGAATACGGAGCCCCTCCCATGGGTGGTGTTGGCGCCGGGATCGAACGGCTGCTCATGGAGCTCATCAATACCGAGAACATCCGCGACGTCATCGCCTTCCCGAAGGCCTCCTCTGGCGCGGACCCCATGTTCGGCGCCCCGTCCCCCGTCGACCCCGCCCAGCTCGAAGAGCTTGGGCTGCGCGTCGTGGCCGAACAAGCGTAGGATCGGGGGCTGGCGGGATTCCGGCGCCAGCCCCTTCCCGTGTACCCTTTCCTGCACCTTGACCGCGTCCCGGTCCGCGCAACCGGCTTCGAACCGGTCGACGTACTCTTAGCGAAACCTCGCACCTGGTGGTCGATGCATGTCTAACCGAACGCTCACGTTGCTCATGGGGTTCGTCGCTTTCCTCATCCTGCTCGTGGGTGTCGTTTTTGCGGTGGCCGTCCTCGGTGGTGGTGGCGACGATGACGACAGTCCGGCCAGCCCCAACCAGGACAACAACCGCCCCTCTGGCGGTCGCGGTGGCTTCTGCGAAGAAAAGCGCCTCATCGTCCCGGGGAGTTCCCCCGCCTCCATCCTCGACCCCATCCAGGTCACCGACGTCTCGACGAGCGAGTACGTCGTCGAAATCTACAGCGGTCTCGTCACACTCGACCGCGACCTGCAGGTCGTCGGCGACCTTGCCGAGGACTGGGACATCTCCCCCGACGGCAAGGTCTACACTTTCCACCTCCGCAACAACATCCTCTTCCACAACGAGCGGCGCGTGACCGCCGAAGACGTCAAGTACAGCATCGAACGTGCGGCCGACGTCCGGAACAACTCCCCCACTGTCACCGCCTACCTCGGCAACGTCGCCGGTGTCATCGATAAGTTCGAGGGCCGCGCCGAGACCGTCTCCGGCGTCCGCGTTGTCGACGAGCGCACACTCGAAATCGAGCTGATCCAGCCCTCCGACTTCTTCCTGGAGGAGCTCACCTACCCCGTGTCCTACGTGGTCGACCGCGAGCAGGTCGAGCAGGACCCGCGGAACTGGACTCGCAAACCCAACGGCACCGGCCCGTTCAAGCTCGCCGAGTTCACTCCCGCCGAGACCATTCGCCTCACCGCGAACAAGCGCTATCACCTCGGCGCCCCCAAGCTCGAGGAGGTTGTATTCGACCTCTCCGGTGGCTCCATTGCCACCCGCTACCAGAACAACGAAATCCACATCGGTTTTGTCCCGCCCGTCGAGCTTGGCTCCTTCCTCGATGGCTCGAATCCGCTCGCGGACGAATATCTCCCCATCCCGGAGATGGCCACCTTCTACATCCAACTCAACACCAAGCAGCCGCCGTTCGATGACCCCAAGGTTCGCCAGGCCTTCGCGATGTCCATGAACCGCGAGCAGATCAACACCGTGCTCTTCTATGACGCCCTCCGCGTCGCCGACGGCTTCGTCCCGCCGGAGATGCCCGGCTACACCGAGAGCGTTCATTCCTACACGTACGACCCCGAGCGCGCGAAACAGCTTCTTTCGGAGTCGCGGTACGCCGGCAACATGCCCCGCGTCGTCCTCAGCTATGGCGGCTCCGCCGGTAACTCTCCCGATATCCTCGTCGCCATGCAGGAGCAGTGGCGCCAGAACCTCGGTGTCGAAGTCGAGCTTCAGGTGCTCGACCCTGCTGCCTACCTCCGCGAGCAGCGCAAGGGTGACTTCCAGATGTCCTCCGACGGCTGGTCTGCAGACTACCCGGACCCGGAGAACTTCCTTGGCAAGCTCTTCGCCAGCAACAGCCCGCTCAACTACACCGGCTACGAAAACCCGGAGGTCGACGCCCTGCTGGATGAGGCTCGCGAGGCCGACGACCGTGAACAGCGCTACCGGCTCTACGCGGAAGCTGAGCAGAAGTTCGTCGACGATGCCGCAATTGTCCCGACGTTCTGGTCAGTCACCCATCTCCTCGTCAAACCCTGCGTGAAGGACTATCCGCCGGTACCGATGACCGTGCCGAAGTACCGCTACATCGACATCGTCAAGGACTGACGCAATGGGCCCAGGGCTGCTTGGCTACCTCATCCGCCGGCTGCTCTGGGCCATCCCGGTCCTCTTCGTCATCTCCCTGCTCGTCTTCTACATGCTCCGGCTTGCCCCCGGAGACCCCACGGACACCCTCCTCCGCCAGAACTACACGCCCGAGGCCGCCCAGCGCCTCCGCGAAAAGTACGGCTACGACCAACCCATCCACGTCCAGTACTGGAAGTGGCTCTCAAACCTCGCCCAGGGCGACCTCGGGGTCTCCACGCGCTACCCGGATTTCACGGCCCAGGAAGTCATCCTTCCCAAGATGTGGACCTCCACGCAGATCGGCTTCTTCGCGCTCCTCATCACCTTCAGCATCGGTATCCCCGCGGGCATCTACGCCGCCCTCGCCCGGGGCACCTTCCTCGACCCGCTTGTCATTAGCTTCTGGCTGCTGCTCGATGCGGTCCCCTATTTCGTGCTCATCCCCCTCGCCCAGTGGGTGTTCGCGCTCCAGCTTGGCTGGGTCGACCTGAGCTACGACGGCGTCTACAGCGCGAACATGATTCTGCCGGTGCTCACCCTTGCGCTTCCTGCTGTCGCCGGTGTTGCGCGGCTCATGCGCGCCTCCGTCCTGGGAGTCATGGGCGAAGACTACATTCGTACCGCTCGGGCAAAGGGCCTCCGCGAATCTACCGTGGTTTTCACCCATATCGCCCGCAACGCCCTCCTCCCGATGATCACGGTGATCGGGCTCTCCCTCCCCGGAATGGCGGCGGGCTCACTCTTCGTCGAACTCCTCTTCGGCATACCGGGCATCGGGCGCGAAGCCTTCGACGCCGTCCTCGCTCCCGACTTCGATGTCATCCTCGCCCTCGTGATGTTCGGATCGTTCCTCTTCGTCGCTGCCAACATCCTCGTCGACATCGCCTATGCCGTGATCGACCCGCGTGTCCGCCTGGGCGAGGCGAGGGGCTGATCGATGGCCGTCGCCGACGTCTCCGAGATCCATCCCGGCCTCGAACGAGCGGAAACCCCCCGCCGCTGGCGCACCCTTCGCGTGCTCGTCCGGAAAAAGATCGCGATGCTCGCCATCGCCTACCTGCTCGTCTTCTACGCTTGTGGCGTCCTCGCGCCGCTCGTGGCCACGCACGACCCGAAGTCCCAGGAGCTCACGATAGAAGCGCGGTTCGCGGGTCCCAGCTCGGAGCACTGGTTCGGCCGTGATGCCCTTGGCCGCGACGTTTTCTCCCGTGTTGTCTACGCCTCCCGCACCACCATCCTCTTCACCCTCGCCGTGCTGCTCACCGGCGGCATCTTCCTTGGCCTTGGCCTCGGTTTGCTCGCGGGATACAAGGGCGGTTGGATCGATACAGGCGTCATGCGCGTCGGCGAAGTACTCGCCGGGCTTCCCACGCTCATCCTCATGCTCGCGATCACCGCCTCATTTCGCACGCAAATCAACGACATGGCTTTCTCCCTCGCCGATAACACCTGGCTCTCCGTCGAAGACGCCCGCACCTTCGTCAAGTTCGTAATCATCGTCGGCGCCACAGTGCCTTTCGCCTGGGTCGGAAGCGCCCGCATCGTACGCAGCCAGGCACTCTCCATCCGCGAGCAGACCTACGTGGCCGCCGCCGAAGCGATGGGTGCATCCACGCGCCGCATCCTCATCAGGCACATCCTTCCCGGCGTCATGCCGCTCTTCATCGTCGGCCTCAGCGCGGGCATGGCTGCGATTGCCGGCGCCGAGGTCGCCCTCAGCTATCTCGGCCTCGGCATCGACGAACCTGCAGCCAGCTTCGGCAACCTCCTGAACGACGTTCAGAGCCCCTACACCTTCCGGCAACACCCCCATTTGCTGCTTGCACCGGCGATACCTGTCATCCTGTTCTTTTACGCGTGGAACTTGCTCGGAGACGCCCTTGTCGACATCCTCGAACCGCGCGCGAATCACTACTAAACGAAGGGGCTCAAGCACGCTCGCCCGCGCCTTGCCGCGACCGTCTTGCGACAGACCGTTTGCTATACTCGCTTAGGAGGACTTTGACCGCCCTGTGAAGGTTTCCCTCGAGCGGCTCCCCGAGAGCCGCGTCCAGCTTGATATCGAAGTCGATCAGGACCGGCTCGAGCGTTCGCTTGACGCCGCTTATCGGCGTATCGCCCAGCGGTCGAAGATTCCCGGATTCCGTCCCGGGAAGGCCCCGCGCCAGGTCGTTGAGCGTATGTACGGGCGCGAAGGGCTTATTCGCGAGGCACTCGACCGCCTCGTCCCCGACGCCTACAACGAGGCCATCGAATCCGAAGACGTTGACGCCATCGACCAGCCTGACCTCGAGATCGTCGAACTCGAGCCCGTGCGTTTCAAGGCCACCGTGCCGGTCCGCCCCACAGTCAACCTCAACGACTACCAAAGTATCCGCGTCGAGAAGGATCCGGTTGAAGTTACTGACGAAATGGTCGAAGAGCAGATCATGCTCCTTCGCCGCCGTCACGCTACCCACGCTCCAGTCGAACGCGGCGCACAGTGGGCCGACATCCTCACTGCCGACGTCAAAGGCTCCACCGACGACCAACCCTTCGTCGAGGACGAAGCTGCCGAGTTCGCCCTGCGCGAAGGCCAGGAGCTCCTGCTCCCCGGCCTCGCCGAAGCCTTCCTCGATATGAAGAAGGGCGACGAAAAGACGCTCGAGCTTGAAATCCCCGAGGACTTCCGCGTCGAAAGCCTCCGGGGGAAGACTGCGACCTTCGAACTCAAGGTGACCGAAGTCAAGGAAGAACAACTCCCCGACGAAGACGATGAGTTCGCCAACATGGTCAACGCCGAAGAGTTCCCCACCTTCGAAGCGCTCAAAGAGCGCATCACCAACGACCTTCGCGAGGCACTGGAAGAACAGGCCGAGCAGAAGTTTCGTTCTGAAGCGGTCGACAGGCTCGTCCAAGTCGCCACCATCGACTATCCCCGCGTCCTCGTAGACCGCGAGATCGACCATCTCGTGCAGGAGTCCACCGGCAACGACCGGCAGGGCTACCTTGCCTACCTCCAGAGCGTTGGCCGCACGGAGGCAGAGTTCCGTGAGCAGTTCCGCGAAGCTGCTGAGCTCCGCGTCCGCCGCTCACTTGCTCTCTCCCAGCTCGCCGAAGACGAGAAGATCGAGGCAACGCCCGAAGACGTCGAAGCCGAGCTTGAACGCCTCAGCGCCCCACTGGGCGACGATGCGGCAAACTTCCGCAACATCTTCCAGACCGACGAGGGGCAGTCCCACCTCCGCCGCAACCTCGTGAGCCAGAAGACCCTCGATCGGCTCGCCGAGATCGCCAGCGGAGAACCACTCCCCGGTGCCCCCGCGGCGAGTGAGCCCGAAAGCAAGACCGAAGAGCCCGCCTCGGACGATGCCGCGGCAGATGCTCAGGAGGAGCCCGCGTGAACCAGCCCCCCTACGTCCACCCGCTCGTTCAGAACATAATCCCGACGGTGATCGAGAGTGGGCCCCGTTCGGAGCGCGCTTTCGACATTTTTTCGCTTTTGCTCAAAGAGCGTATCGTTTTTCTGGGCACTCCTATCGATGATCAGATTGCCAATCTCATCGTCGCTCAGCTGCTCTACCTGCAGCGTGAGGACCCGGAGCGCGACATCAGCATGTATATCCACTCCCCCGGTGGCGTGATCACTGCCGGCCTGGCGATCTACGACACGATGCAGCTCATCGAGCCGGACGTGTCCACCATCGCCGTCGGTCAGACGGCCTCCATGGCCACCGTGCTGCTCTGCGCCGGCGCGAAGGGCAAGCGCTATGCGCTCCCCAACGCCACCGTGCACATGCACCAGGCCCTGGGTGGAGCGCGCGGCCAGGCGACCGATATTGAAATTGCGGCGAAGGAGATCCTTCGCAACAACGAGATCATTCGGAACATCATCTCCGAGCACACGGGTCAACCGGTCGAGCGCGTCCAGCGCGACTTCGACCGCGACTTCTACCTCGACGCCCAGGGGGCGAAAGAGTACGGGATGGTCGACGAGCTCTTGGCGCGCCCGGAAGACGCGCCCAAGGGCTAACAGGGGAGGGGTGCCGCCTTGGCCGGTAATCGAACGAATCGCGTGCAGTATCACTGCTCGTTCTGCGGGAAGAACCAGGACCAGGTTCGCCGTCTGATCGCCGGCCCGGGCGCCGTCTATATCTGCGACGAGTGCGTTGACCTCTGTCGCGAGATCATCGACGAGGAAACCAGCACTCACGCCCCGCAGGCCTCCCCGCGGCCGGGTGCGGTTGCCACGCAGCGCGTCCCCCCGCCGAAGTTCATCTACGAACACCTCAACGAGTACGTCGTCGGCCAGGAGCAAGCCAAGAAGGTCCTCTCCGTCGCCGTCTACAACCACTACAAGCGCATTGGCGCTGCCCACGAGGGTGATGTCGAGCTAGAAAAGTCGAACATCCTCCTCGTCGGGCCCACCGGCACCGGCAAGACCCTGCTCGCGAAAACCCTTGCCCGCCTCCTCGATGTGCCATTCTCCGTCGCCGACGCGACCGCCCTCACCGAGGCCGGCTACGTGGGCGAAGACGTGGAGAACATCCTTCTCCACCTCATCCAGGCCGCTGACTTCGATATTCAGAAGGCCGAGCGAGGCATCATCTACATCGACGAGATCGACAAGATCTCGCGCAAGGGCGACAACCCGAGCATCACCCGCGATGTCTCCGGCGAAGGGGTCCAGCAGGCGCTCCTGAAGATCATCGAGGGCTGCGTCGCCAACGTCCCGCCGCAAGGTGGCCGCAAGCATCCCCACCAGGACTTCCTCCAGATCAACACCCAGAACATCCTGTTTATCTGTGGTGGTGCGTTCGAAGGTCTCGAAACCCACATCGAGCGCCGCCTCACGCAGGACCATGTCCGCATCGGTTTTGGTGCGCAGCGCGGGTTCCGCGGCACCGAACGGGACGAGCTGCTCACGCACGTTACCCACGACGATCTCCTCGAATTCGGGCTCATCCCCGAATTCGTCGGTCGCCTGCCCATGGTCGTCGGCCTCTCCTCGCTCGACGAAGATGCCCTGGTCCGCATCCTCACCGAGCCGAAGAACGCCCTCGTCAAGCAGTACGAGCGCTACTTCGCCATGGACGGGGTCGAACTCGCCTTCACCGACGACGCCCTTCGCGCTATCGCTCAGCAGGCGATTAACCACAAGACTGGTGCTCGAGGCCTCCGCACCGTGCTCGAAGACTCGCTCATGGAAGTCATGTACGATATCCCCAGCCGCGGCGACGTCAAGAAATGCATCGTCAGCGCAGAGACCATCACCAAGGGCCAACGACCGCTGCTCCTCACCCGCGGTGGCCACGCAATCGATGTCGACGAGCCCGTTGATGAACGCCGCAGCGAGTCCGCCTGAAACGCTCGCAAATGAGTAACGACTGACGGGCCGCACCAGCGGCCCGTTCGGTGTGTGTCCCCCTTCCGCGTGCGAAAATGCGCAATCCCCTCCGTGGAGGTTGCCGTGCTCTCCCGTGTCGAACGTGTACAGATCGTGGTCCGCGACCGCAAGCAGGCGGTCGAAACGTGGAAAGAGCTCTTTGGCGCCGAGCAAGTCGCCGAAGAGGTCAGCAAGGTCCAACACGCCATTCGCTCGACCGTCCAGGCCGGGATCAGCTTCTTCGATTTCCTCGAACCCACCGGCGCCGGGCCAGTACAGGATTTCGCCTCCCGCTGGGGTGAAGGACTCTACGGCGCCGGTTTCTCTACACCGAGCCTCTTGCAGATGATCCGGCACTTCAACTCCAAGGACGTGCAGTACAAGGAGGAGAGTGCGGCCCTCATCCTCGAACCCGGCCAAACCCACGGGATGCCAGCTATGGTCAGAGAGGAACGCCAGGTCGAGCCCGTCGGCGACATCCGCAGCCTCTACGAGGTCACGAACCCCGTTCGTGACTGGCAGGAGACTGCCGCGCTCTACACCCGCATCTTCGGCCTCGACCCGACGAAGTTCTGTCACATCGAAAGTTCCCGCTACGGCTATTCCGGTACCCTCACACTGTTCGATCCTCCGAACCGGCTCGACCGCATCGAAATTACCCAGACCAGCGACGGCAAAGCCATGGACCGTTTCTTCCTCCGCCGGGGACCGTCGCTTTATATGTGCTACCTCGAAATGGACGACGTGACCCTGCTTGCCGAACGGCTTCGGAAACGCGGCGCCCGCTTCGAAGCCGGCGAAGACCGCCCCGCCGATACCGGCCTGTTCATCCACCCGGCGTCGCTGCACGGCGTGCTCCTCGGGGTAAGCCGCACGAACTACGCCTGGGTGTGGTCGGGCCGGTCAGAGCTCGCCGGAGCGGGCGCTGAACAGTACGCCGGGCACTGATCCCGCACGTCAGTTTGACGCGACCATCACCAGGAAGGCGGTCGTGACGAAGCCCCCGACCGCAAGCAGAATCTGCGGGTCCGTGAACAGGATGCGGTCGGGCGCGTCCCCTTTCCTGGCGCCGTTCAGCAGCAGCAAATACCGGAAGAGCGCGAACGCCACGAACGGGATCGTGAGTGCCATGCTTGCGTTCGCCGGCACAGCCTCCGATTCGATCGTGTAGAGGGCGTAGCTGAGCAACGCCGTTGCGGCACTG
>JALOAP010000042.1 GCA_023228745.1 Dehalococcoidia bacterium
GGCCCAACTCCTCCGCGATGACGAGTGCTTCCGGGAGACCAGCACCAGCCCCGTCATAGTCCGGGGAGACCATTACTCCCGTCAGCTCCATCTTCGCCATTGTGGCCCAAAGCTCTGGCGAAACAGCTCCATTCCGTTCTGTTTCGGCCGCGGCGGGAGCCAGTTCCTCCCGCCCGAAGCGCCTCAGGGATTCCTTCAGGACCTGCAGATCCATTCCATGCCTCCGCGATATGTTTGGCCCATTTTACCGCGGTGCGCCGCGCCGAATGGGACTTCGGTCACTGCCGGGGCGACTATCGCGGCGAACCCCCCGCTCGTGGAGCACCGCCGGCCCGGGAAACCGGGTAGTGTGGCCGCTGGCCGAGAGGACGAGCAGTACCCTGCCCGGCCCCGGCGCCACCAAGCGGAACGATGGCCCAGGCTGCGAACATGCGGCGCCCCCACCCTCCCTAACGTGCTGGCGAACAGAGAACCCAGTCGAAGAGAGGGGCAGGTGACCGTCTCCGGTCACTGAGCCGCGGAGTTATCGGCGCAAGCGATTCAGCGCGATCTCCTGCGCGCTGTTCTCGGCAGGTTCCGCTCGAAGTTCCAGGTGGTCGAGCCACTTCACGCTCGTGTAGCACTCACCACCCGGTACGAGCAACCGCACCGGTGCCCCGTGCTCCGGCGCCAACAAGGCGCCATCCAGCGTCAGTGCGAGCAACGCTGCGCGCGCCTCAGCGAGCGGCAGCGGAAGACTGAAGTCGGCGAACGACGCTTGCACCCACTGCGCGGCGGGCGTGGGGTGCACAAGGTCGAGTACATCGCCAAGGCGGACGCCAGCCCAGTCCAGGTCCGGCACTGTCCACCCCTCGAGGCAGGTGAAATCGTCCTGTAGCCGCTGTTGCGGCAACGCCAGCAGGTCGGCAACGCCGAGCGCCAGCGAGTTGGCTACCAGTCCATCGATGCGCAGCCGGTAGGATCGCGTGTCGACCGTCGGGTGGGGATGCACTGGCAGCGCCGACAGTTCGCGGGGAGTGCTCATTCGTCTCCTCCTTGTGGTCGCATTCTATGCCATGGCACGTTTTCTCTGTGCCAGGGAATCCCGGGGAAAGTACTTCGTTGTGGACGTCGAGCTGAAACACAGATCGGATACTCCGCAGGCAGTGGTTTTGGTCGTATGTATCTCCGAATGTGCGTAACTGGTCAGCGAACGGAGGGAGTTGCAAACGAAGCCGGTCTTCGACGCTTTCGCACTTACCGGGCGAACCGCCATCGTAAGCGGCGGGAACTCTGGCATTGGCACGGCGATTTGCCGCGAACTCGCAGCCCAGGGTGCGAACGTACTCATCGCCTACCTAAACCAGGCCGAGACCGCGCAGGCCCTCGCCGCAGAGATCGAGCGTGCCGGCGTCGCAGCCGCCACGGCTCGCTGCGCTATCAGCGACCCGGCCGATGTCGAGGACCTGTTCCGCACCGCGGACAACCGGTGGGGACGTGTCGACATCCTCGTGAACAACGCCGGCGTGGAGGTGCGATGCGAGCCGCACGCTTGAGGGCTGCGCTGAGACCGGGCGCCGTTAACAGCCTGTTGGCCAGCCGGGGCGCTCGTGATGCGAGACGTGCCCACCAGTAGATGAGGCCCATCGTGTAGGCGGGGACTGGCCGGATGCGCCGACGGTAGTAGTGCGCGAAGAACTCGGACTTGTACGTGGCCATGTCGACGTTCATCGGGCAGTCGCCCTTGCACCCCTTGCACGCGAGGCAAAGGTCCAGCGACTCCTTGCGAACGCTGGTTGGCCATCGATCCTCGCTGCCCTCGCAACCCTCCTCGCGATCCTGTTTCTGCCGATCCAGTTGGCCGTCGGAATCGGCGTCGTTCTCGCCGCGGTGCTTCATCTGAGCCAGTCGGCGTCCGACGTCTCCGTTGTCGAACTGGTCCATCACGAGAACGGCACGGTGGAGGAGCGGAGGGCGCCGAATCGACTGGAGCCCCGGAGCGTGACCGTCGTCGATGTCTACGGGCACCTCTTCTATGCTGGTGCCCGCACACTCGAACGCCAGCTACCCACACCAGATGCCGAACAGGCGGCACTGGCTCTGCGGCTACACGGCCGCACGAACCTCGGCGCCACGCTCGTCGACGTGCTTGCGAATTATGCGAAGGAGCTCGAAAAGGGCGGGGGCCGCCTGTACCTGGCAGGTACGAGCGCTCATGTCCACCGGCAGATTGAGCGCTCGGGAAAGTTGCGGCTCAACGGTGATATCCGGGTCTTCCCCGCGACGTCGATCCTGGGCCAGGCCACACAGAGAGCGGTGGAAGATGCGCGCCAGTGGATCGCGTCCCTGTCCGATGATGAGAACGACCAGGGCGAGTAGCTGGTCGACTGGTCGAAGTACGTCCACCACTAACCAGGGGCAGTGGCGCACCAGTTCCGCTAGTCGGCTCGGAACAAGTCAGCGGCCCGCAAGGAGATGACTGACCGCGTGGGACATGGGGGGCGTCACCGCAGCCGCGCTCGGCCTCTGCGTTGGAGCGCGTCCTCAGGAACCGCTGACGACCAGGAGAATGCCCGCGACGCAGATAACCGTTCCCGTGAGCGTCGAGCGGGAGAGCTGCTCCCGGAGGAAGATGACGGAAAGCGGAAGCGCCATCAGTGGGGATACCGACGAGAGGATCGTGGCCCGCGCGGCCCCCGCCTCGCCGATCGCGTAAACGTAGGCGAGGCTGCCGAAGGCTGTACCGGCCACACCCACCGCCGCGATCGCACCGATGTGGCGGAAGTCGGCGAATGGCGCCGCGAGCGCTCGCGGCCTTGTGGCGAGCGCGAAGCCGAGCAAGCCGATGGCACCGGCCGGCGTGCGCAGGCTGGCTGCGGCCAGGCTGCCAAGTTCCTCTCGCCCCGACGCAAGCCAGAGGGTGGCGGTCGCCCATAGCACACCGACCACGGCGATCACCGCATAGCCGCGGATCAGCCGGTCTCTGCGCAGTCGCTGAAGTAGACTACGCTCCGCCGGGACCTCGACCTCCGCTGTCGATCTCACCGTCGCGGCCGCCGCCCGCGTGCGGACGATTGTCGCGATACCCGCCGCGACGAGGACGGTGCCAACCATCTGCCAGCCCCCGAACGGCTCATCGAGCAGCACCACACCGCCAAGGACTGTCAGGCTGATAAAGAGCGTCATCGAGACGGTGAATGCCCGTTGTACGCCCAGCAGGTTCAACGCCACGATGTACAGCGTGTCTCCCAGTGCATAGGCGACGATTCCGCTGCCCACCATGGCCCAGATTGAGGACGCCGAGGCCGCGGTCAACTCGTTGAACTGGCCGCCCGCGAAGAGCACGACGAACAGAATGATCGAGCCGACCCCGAGCCGGAGCGCGCTCAACACCACGGGCGGGGTGCGTAGCGCGATCGTTGCCATCGCAACGCTCGTGCCGGACCACGTGAACGCGGACAGTAGCGCAGCAGCTTCACCCATCGGCGCCCATCCTACGCGGACGTTTGCTACTGGATAGTCTTCACCGGGCGTTGCCCCACGCGTGGCTCGGGCCCTGCTGGTGGTCCGCCAAGCGGCTATTCTGGCGGTTCCGCTATGCCGCGTGGGGGATCATCCGGCAGCCTCGCGCCAACGCGCAGCCGACGACAAGTTGTGTTGCTGCTCCTTGTCGTGCTCCTCGCCACGGCCGGGCTATTCGTCCTTGCGCGGTTCGCTCGGGAGGGCGGCGCCCCGGCGGATGGCGGCCCCGAGCCCGGGGACGAAGAAGAGCCCGCGCTCGTGCTCGCGCGGCGCTTCGCGCCCATCTACTACCTGCGGCGACAGGAGCGGAGATGCGACAACCGCGGTGAGCCCTTCGACCCTTCCCCCGTCGAGCTGGTGCTTGGCGGGCGAAGTGAATTCCGCCTGCGCGACCCGGGATTGCCGCCGGTGGTCGGGCCGGGCATCGCCGACGTGGCCGCCGCCTCCGACAACGCCTATCTCGACTTCCCTGGCGATCCGCGGAACCCCGGCTGCCGCTACGAACGGGACTTCCGCCGGTTTTCCACCGGCCTCGTGCCGACGGTCTATGCACGAATTGCACGCGAACCGGAACGTTCCGGCTTCGCAGTGCAGTATTGGGCGTTTTACTACTTCAACAACTGGAACAACACACACGAAGGCGACTGGGAGATGGTCCAGCTCGTTTTCGAAGTAGAGTCGGTGGAGGAAGCACTGCAAACGGGCCCGGCCTACGCCGTCTATGCCCAGCACAGCGGCGGCGAACGGAAGAGCTGGGACGACAAGCATCTCCGCAAGGTGGCGGGCCGCCCCGCCGTCTACCCCTCCGTGGGGTCGCATGCGAGCTACTTCCAGCCCAACACCTACCTGGGCCTGGGCGAGCAAGGTACCGGGCTCGGATGCGATATCTCCTTCGGGCCACACCGCTCCGTCGTCCCTTCCGTCCTATTCCTGCACGAAACGCCGGAGACCCTCGCGGCGGAAGAGGCCTGGTTGACGTTCCCCGGGCGCTGGGGACAGCGAGTCAACGGCGCCGGACTCAATGGCCCCACCGGCCCGCAGACCAAGCGAGCCTGGCACCAGCCGATGAGCTGGGCCGATGATGCCCGCACGGGTAGTGCCACGCTTCCCGGCGGCGACCTGCTCGGTGTCAACGCAGTGCACCGCTTCTGCAGTGCCATCGAGATCGGCTCGGAGGCGCTCCGGGCCTATCTGCGCTTCCCGGTCATTGTCGGCGGATCGCTCCTCCTGGTGCTGGGCACCATCTCCGCCGGTGGGCTGGTTGTCCTTCGCGACCTCACGCGAAGCCCCTTGGTCTCCCGCGAAACCTCAGCGTTCTTGCGGCACCGGCGCTCGCTCGGCCAGATGATCCGCGCCGCGACCATCGTCTATCTCCGGCGTCCGCAGTTGTTCCTCGGGATTCCGCTCGGCTTCATTCCGCTGAACCTGCTCATCTCGTCCTTGCAGCCGTGGCTCCTCTCCTTCCCGCCGTTCGACTACGTCATGTGGGTGCTTGGTGGGAACCAGGTTTCGCAGTTGCTGCTCGGCCTGCTCGTGGGTGGGATCGCCTCGTTCGCGGTGTATTTGTTCGTGGTTTCGGGTGCCATCGCAGCGGTCCGCGCGCTCGATGAAGGCCGGCAGGTAAACGTCCGCGGGGCGTATCGCGCAGCGTTCTACCGTTCGCCACACGTACTGCTCGCCCGGTTCCGAACGCTCATCGTGCTTGCGCTGCTGGGCTTCTCGCTCGTCGGCCTGCCATTCGCAATCTGGCTCGGTCTCCGCTGGTTCTTCGTCGAGGAGGCCGTGATTCTCGACGACCAGTCGCACTGGCGGGCGCCCGGAGCGAGCAGTCACGCCGTGGAAGGGCAGTGGCTCCGGGCGTTCCTGCTGGTGCTCTTCTTTGGTGTGCTTGGTGCACTGGCAGGGCCGCTTCTCGCTTTTGGGATGCTCCTCGGCACCGATACAGACCCAACCCTGGTGAATGCCGTCGCTGGCCTGTTCCACACGGCGTTCCTTCCCTTCACCGCCATCGGCCTTTGCATGGCGTTCCGCGATCTCCAGGTGCGAAAGCGCCACGCCGAAGAGCTCGCAGCGGCGCTCCCGCCGCGCAAGCATGGCGTCGCCCGGCGGACCGTGGGAGCCATCGTCGGTGCCGCCACCTGGGCGCTGCACCGTCTCGAGGGCCGGCCAACCAGCCGCTGAGTGGCGCCGCGCCCCTGCCCGCATGCGTAGAATGCGCCCCAACAGGAGGTGAAGATGAAGCTCGAGACCGTTGTGTACGAAGTCGCGGACGGCGTGGCGAGAATCACCCTCAACCGCCCCGAGAAGCGCAACGCACTCAACTTCCAGCTCCTCGATGACATTGACGCCGCATTCGCTGCGGCCGAAGAGGACGACGATGTGCGGGTGGTCGTGCTGGCCGGTGCGGGGCCGTCGTTCTGCGCTGGCTACGACCTCTCCGGGAGCTACTACACCACACCACCCGAAAAGGAGGGCCGCTGGACGGTAGGCAACTCCCTCCTTCGGCTGCGCGGCATCGAGGCCCGCTACCAGCGCATCTGGAACTGCCCGAAGCCCACCATTGCGCGGGTCCATGGGAACGCGCTGGCCGCAGGATGCTACCTCCAACTTCTCTGCGACATCTCCGTCGCGGCCCACGATGCCCGCCTCGGTCATCCGGCAGTGAAGATGGGCGGTGTCACCAGCATGCCGCTCTGGCAGTTGGCGCTGGGCATGAAGAAAGCACGCTACCTGCTGCTCACCGGCCGCATCGTCGATGGCCGCGAAGCCGAGCGGATGGGCCTCGTCAGCCTCGCGGTCCCTGCCGACGAGCTCGACGAAACGGTGGATGGCATTGCCCGCGACTGCCTCGACGTGCCGTTCGAAGGCGCACTCCAAAACAAGGAGGCGCTCAACACTGCCATGGAAATCATGGGTGCGGGCGCGCTCTTCCGCTATCACGGCCAGATGAACGCACTCGGTCGGCTCCGGGATCGCTCGGACGACCAGGATAGCTGGGCGCGTTTCCGCGGCCAGTAGGACAACCAACCGAACGTCCGTCGCGGCGTTCCAACACTCTTGACTGCGAGGTGACCCATGTCTGGAAACGACATCCTCTATGAAGTTGGCGACGACGGCGTCGCGACACTCACCATCAACCGCCCGGAGCGCATGAACGCCCTCCGCCCACAGACGACCAGGGAGATGCGCGAGGCGATCGCCGCTGCACGCGAGGATGATGCGGTCCGCTGCCTGCTGGTCACGGGCGCGGGCCGCGGGTTCTGCGCCGGAGACGATTTCCAGGAGATCTTCCTCGCCGAGAACCGCGGTGACCACCAGGTGGATCGGCAGATCCGTCGCATCAAGTCTGGCGAGGAGTCTCTCGACGACCTTTTCGCCCTCGAGAAGCCGACCATCGCGGCCGTCAACGGAGCAGCGGTTGGCTACGGCATGGACATCGCGCTCTACTGCGACATCCGCTTCGCCTCCGAGAACGCAAAGTTCGGCTGGTACTTTGTGCGCCGTGGCGTCCTTGGTACGGTCGGCGGCACCTTCATCCTCCGGCAGCTCGTTGGACTTTCGAAAGCCTTCGAACTGACCCTCACCGGCGACCTGGTCGATGCCGCTGAGGCCGAGCGCATTGGCCTTGTCTCGAAGGTGGTCCCGTCGGAGCGGCTTCTCGAGGAGGCACGCGCGATGGCTCGCAAGCTGGCCAGCGGCCCGCCGCTCGCGCAGCGCGCGGTGAAGCGTGCGATGCACAAGGGCTTCCAAATGGATTGGCGAACACTCGGCGAGTATCAGCAGGCCCTGGGCGACGTGCTCTGGAAGACGGAGGACCACATGGAGGGCGTGAACTCCTTCACCGAGAAGCGGGAGCCGATGTTTAAGGGAAGGTAGGCGGAATAGCCGGATTGCTAGCTCTCGCCGTGCTCGTGGCGCCCGGCCACGAGCACCTGGTCCTCCTCCTCCTCGATAATTTCGTCGAGGTTCGGATTGAAGCTTGCCGAGTCCTGGCGAATTCGCGCGAGCAAGAACACCTTGAAGTTTTCGAACAGGTCATAGTAGCCGCTGATCGACGCACCCGAGCAGGCGTTCAGGCGCGTCGATCAGCCTTCGCCACCCCGCAGCCGGGCTCCGAACGATAGAGAGTCACCCACAATGCTTGCTGTCCAACGTGTGGACGAGATGGATAGCCGCCTCCTGTTCCGGGCGAATCAGGATGTCCGCGCCCAGCGAGTTCCAGGGCCACCGCGTGGTCGGCGGGTGCTCGCGTTCGCGAACACGGATGGGACTAGGCGCTTCTTTCGCGTGAGCTTGAGGGAAGCGCCGAGGCGTGCATCGGGGTAGGATATCTTCGCTCCCCCCAGAGCATCCCTACTATCCAAGGCGCACTGCTACCGGAGGTCTCCCGCCGGAGCGAAGTAGTGCGCCCGGGAACACGGTTGTCGCCGAAATCGCGAGCGGCGGCAGCCGATCGCGCGGGTGCCCCCGGGCGCCAGGAGGTTTTAGTGGAGATTCATCTCTTCGTTGTCGGCGCGGGGGTGCTGGCGCTGTTGTTTGCTTTGCTGACAACACAGCGTCTGCTCCGCGTCGACGAGGGCACCGAGCCCATGCGGCAGATCGCCGTCGCCATTCAGGAGGGAGCAGCGGCATTCCTTCGCCGCGAATACCAGTTCCTGGCGGTGTTCGTGGTGATCGTGGCGGTCGTCCTCGCGGTATTCATTGACTATGACGTCCTCGATCGCTTCGGCGAACAGAACGGCAAGCTCACAGACATGCCCCGTACGGCCGTGTCGTACGTGCTGGGCGCCCTCGCCTCGGCTGCGGCTGGCTATGTTGGGATGTACGTGGCCGTCCGCGCGAACGTTCGCACGGCGGCCACGGCTCGCCAGGGATTGAATCCCGCGCTCCGCGTGGCGTTCTCCTCTGGTGCGGTCACCGGCGTCACCGTGACGGGCATCAGCGTCATCTTCATCGGCCTCATCTACCTCGTCACGCAGGACGTACAGCCGTTGACTGGCTTCGCCTTCGGCGCATCGTCGATCGCGCTCTTCGCCCGCGTTGGCGGCGGCATCTACACCAAGGCAGCCGACGTTGGCGCCGACCTCGTCGGTAAGGTCGAGGCCGGCATTCCCGAGGACGACCCCCGGAACCCGGCAACGATCGCTGACAACGTGGGGGACAATGTCGGCGACGTCGCGGGTATGGGCGCGGACCTTTTCGAGTCCTATACCGGCGCCATCGTTGCCGCAATGGCCCTCACCACCGTTGCCGTGGCGGGCGTGCACGAAAACGGCGTCTTTGACGACCTCTCGGGCGCGGCCTACGACGCGAAGGAATTCGCTCTGCCGCTGCTCATCATGGGCATCGGCATCTTTGCCTCCATCATCGGCACCTTCCTCGTACGCACTGGTGAGGATGCCGGAATGGGCCGCCTCCTCTGGGCGCTTCGCACAGGCGTGTTCTCCGCCAGTGGGCTGGTGCTCGCCGGCACCGCCGGTGCCCTCCTCCTGCTCGACCAGCCGTTCGACCTCTTCTGGGTCGTCCTCATCGGGCTCATCGCCGGGCAGTTTATCGGCACAGCGACCGAGTACTACACGGCCTATGAATACAAGCCAACCCGCGAACTGGCCGAACAGGCCGAGACCGGCGCGGCCACCATCATCATCGGCGGCCTTGGCCTCGGGATGCTTTCCACCGCGGTTCCACTGCTCGCCATCGTCGGCGCCATCTGGGCGACGTACGAAATCGCAGGCCTCTACGGCATCGCGCTCGCCGCGGTCGGCATGCTTGCGCCGCTGGGCATCACCCTTGCAACCGACGCATATGGCCCGGTCGCAGACAATGCCGGCGGTATCGCCGAGCAGGCCGGCCTCCCGCCGGAGGTGCGGGAGCGCACCGACGCCCTCGATAGCCTTGGCAACACCACGGCGGCCACGGGCAAGGGCTTCGCCATCGGCTCGGCCGTCCTTACTTCGCTCGCACTGATGGTGACCTACGCCCAGGTCGTCGGCATCTCGGTGATCGACATCCTCGAAGTCGAGGTGATGCTCGGCCTGCTCGCCGGTGGTCTGATGCCGTTCGTCTTCGCGGCGCTGACCATGGGTGCGGTCGGACGTGCTGCCATGGCGATGGTGAGTGAAGTACGCCGCCAGTTCCGCCAGTATCCGGGGATCATGGATGGCACGGAGAAGCCGGACTATGCCCGTGCTGTCTCCATCTCCACCGATGGGGCACTTCGCGAGATGATTCTCCCGGGGCTCCTGGCCATCATCATCCCGGTGCTTGTCGGCGCGATCATCGGCGCCGAGGCGCTCGGCGGCCTGCTGATCGGCTCAATCGTCTCGGGTGCGGTGCTCGCTCTGATGATGGCGAACGCCGGCGGCGCCTGGGACAACGCCAAGAAATACATCGAAGCCGGCAACATCGGCGGCAAGGGCTCCGAAGCCCACAAGGCGGCGGTTGTTGGCGATACCGTTGGTGACCCCTTCAAGGACACCTCCGGCCCCGCCCTCAACATCCTCCTGAAGCTCATGTCGATCGTCGCAGTGGTGTTTGGCCCGCTCTTCATCGCGTAGTCGAACCGCAGCGGTGACGATTTTCAAAGCGCCCGTGGCCATGGCCACGGGTGCGTTGCGTTCGGCTCGACCGCATCTGTTGCGGGACCGTGAAGTGGATCCCATTCGTCGCTCGTTGGGCCGATTGCTGTGAGCCACTTCATGGAGGCCGGTTCCGCCTCCTTGCACGCTACATGAGTCGCACCCATTGGAGGCTCACCATGAATATCTTCGACCCAGAAGGCACCTGGCGCGCAGAGACCGCCGTTCGCTATGCCCACTTCCGCGAGCGGGAGCGGCGCGGCCTCACCATCCGCCCCATCGAGCCGACCATGTCCACCGGCCCCGGCGACGAGCGCCGGGACGTCCGGTGGCACAGCTACTTCCGCTTCGAGGCGCTGCTCCATCGCCACCTCGAGCGGCCAGCCTACGTCTAGCTCCCTCCTTGGGGTTCGCCCCGCCCAGGAACGGCCCGGCCTCCGCGCCGGGCCGTTCCCCGATCCGCGTGCACTCCTCGCCCGCTCCGTAGGTACAATGCCGGCGATGGAACTGAAGTCCCTCATCCGCGACGTACCCGACTTCCCGGCGCCCGGTGTGCTCTTTCGTGACATCACCCCGCTGCTGGGCAATGCCGCTGCGTTCTCGTTCGTTCTGGACCAGATGGTCATGGAGGCGAAGCGCCACGAGCCGGGCGTTATCGTCGGCATCGAATCGCGTGGCTTCCTGTTTGGAGCGCCGCTTGCGGACCGGCTCGGCCTGCCCTTCGTGCCGGTGCGGAAGCCGGGCAAGCTGCCTGCCGCGCGCATGACCGTCGAATACTCACTGGAGTACGGCCAGAATCGCCTCGATATCCATGAGGATGCGATGGCGCCGGGCGCCCGCGCCTACATCGTCGACGACCTGCTCGCCACCGGGGGCACAGCGCTTGCAACGGCGAAGCTGGTGGAGATGGTTGGCGGCACCGTAGCTGGCTTCATCTTCGCAATCGAGCTGGTTCCCCTCGGCGGGCGCCCCAGGCTGGATGCCTACCCGGTCCACAGCCTCCTGGTGTACGACTGATCATGGCAGTCATCGGTGGACGCGAAATCTCCTTCGGGCTTTGGTACGACTTCCGGAACCCGGAACCCTGGGCACGCCCCGTCGAAGAGCTCTACGCACAGACGTTCGAGCACATTCGCTATGCCGAGCGCCTTGGCTTCGACGCCATCTGGACAAGCGAACACCACTTCATTGGCGATGGCTATTCGCCTTCGTTGCTCCCCATCTGCGCCGCCATCGCCGCGCGCACAACACGAGTGCGGATCGGGACAAACGTACTTCTCCTGCCGCTCCACGACCCCGTGCGCATCGCCGAAGACGCCGCAACGGTGGACATCATCAGTGGTGGGCGCTTCGACCTCGGTGTGGCCGTGGGATACAAGCAGGAGGAGTTCTCTGGCTTCGACGTGGATCGCCGGGAACGTGCAACGCGCATGGACGAGGCTATCGGTGTGTTGCGAAGCGCCTGGGCACCGGGCCGATTCTCTTTCGACGGGAAGCACTACCGGTACCACGACATCGACGTCACCCCGAAGCCGGTGCAGCAGCCCATGCCACTCTGGATCGGCGGATTCTCCGAGCCGGCAGTGAAACGGGCAGCGCGTCTCGGCGATGCGCTGCTCGCTGCAGCCAACGTCATCCCCACCTATTTGGCAGAGCGTGAGCGGCTCGCAGTGCGCGGCCCCTTGCGGATTGCCCTGTCGCTCCCCTGGGCCATGGTGAGCACTGACCCGGAGGCGGCCTGGGCTTCAATCCGGGAGCATGTGTTCTACCAGCACCGCGAGTATGCGCGCTGGTTCACCGCTGCCGGCATGCCCTTGTTCCCCACTATCCCGGGATCTCCCGAGGATATTCGGCGGAGAAATCCGGATATTGTGGTGACACCCGCGCGGGCCCGCGAAATTATCGAACGAACAGTCGTCAGCCTCCCGGTGACGCATTTATACTGGTGGGCGGTTCCTCCTGGCGTCGCCCCGAAGCAGACGGTTCGTTCGCTTGAGTTGATCTCGCGGCTCATCCTTTCATGACGAAAGTGACTGAGCCCTTACAAAGTCGTATACGAATGAATGTCTGTACCGCCTGACCGAAATCTTGCTTGGTAGCATGCACATATGAACACGGCAACCAAACCGGAACTCGCCCTGGTGACCGGCCTCTACCGCACCACGAATGCGATCGTCCGCGAACTCGACCAGCGCCTGGGCCGTGACCACAACGTCACCTTCATCCAGGCGGTCACCCTGCTCGCAGTGGATTCGTTCGATCGGCCGCAACCCCACCTCGTCGCTGACTACCTGTCCCAGCAGTCGCAGACGGTGACCGGCGTGCTCGACCGACTCGAGCGGGCGGGGCATATCACGCGACGGCGGGACCTGAACGACCGGCGCGCGGTTCGCCTGGAGTTGACGGAGACTGGCCAGGAACTGGTCCGCGGGATCAAGACGACGCTCCAGCGGCACGTCAATGATGTCGTCGCCGGCGTCGACTCGGACACGCGGTCGCGCCTGAGTGACGATCTCGAGGCACTGGAGCGCTCACTCCGGGCCGCGTCGACGCGCTAGCGAGCCCGGCCGCGTCGCGTAGACTTGGTGACGTGCCTCGCCAGGCCGTGCCTCTTAGTATCCTCCGCGGGCGTGGGATCGAAATCCTCGACCAGACACGCCTTCCCCACGACGAGACCTACCTCCTGCTCGAAGACCTCGCTGCCGTGTGCGAGGCGATTCGGGAGTTGCGTGTCAGAGGGG
>JALOAP010000312.1 GCA_023228745.1 Dehalococcoidia bacterium
CTGTCGCGAAAGAGCACGGCGCGGAGCGAGGCGTTCGCATCCTTCAATGAGAAGTAGCGGTGCCCCGAAGTTGGCCGCGAATAGTTCGAAACCTCGGCCACGATCCAGAGGTCGGAGAAGAATTCGCTGCCATCGAAAATCTCCCGCAGGTAGTTCACGACCGCCGAGACAGTGAGCGCTTGCATGGGAACAGGCTACGGGTCGCGAGCCACGACCGCCAACGCGCTCCAGCTGGCGATGCGGTTGACTTCCCGCCGCCTCGAACTTACGCTCCCGCAGCTCGGACTCGACACCCGTCGGCTTCGCGTGAATCGCACCCGGAGGCTGGTACCCATGACTCTTGCTACTGCACATCGCGCCTGCCGGACGAGCCTGAGCCCTCTCCGCTGATCGCCGCTTCAGCGCTGCTGCTGTAGCTCGGTGCATGGTCGCTCCACGGTAGGCCGTCAATCTGCGCCAACCGCCGCGGCGAGCCGCCTCGTCGCGCACCACAATGGAGCTTTTCACCGGTGTTCTCTGCCTCTCTCGAACAGACCCTCGATCGGGTCTCCGAATCCATGTCTTCGTTCCCTGGCGCCTGGTCGCTCTGCGGAGGCTGGGCCGTCGACCTTTGGCTCGGTCGCCAGACGCGCGACCACGGCGACGTGGACATCACCATCTTCATCGATGACCAGGCGCAGCTCTTTGAGCACTTGCGCGACTGGAACATGGTCCCGCACGACGCGGTTACCCCCGACTCCCGCGAGCCCTGGGACGGGCGCCCCCTCGTGCTGCCGGCGCATATTCATGCGCGCCCGCCCGGCGAGGTGAATCGCGCGTTGCTCATGCGCTGGGTGACTCCGCCCCACTCGCAGGCCATGGACGGGCTGGACTTCGACCTTGTCTTCAATGCACGCGAGGGCGACTCGTGGCTGTTGTGCTCCGAGCCTCGTGTGCCGGTGCCGCTTGCGTGTATATCCGGGGAGGGCCTCACGGTGCCGGTGGTCGTACCGGAAGTGCTGCTGTTCTACAAGGCAACCGCCTACTGGAGCCTGCCGGGCTACCCTCGCGAGCATGACGCCGCTGACTTCAACGCGTTGCTACCGGTGTTGTCTTTGGATGGGCGGGAATGGCTCCGCGAGGCTGTCTCGGCTGTTCAGCCCGATCATCCGTGGCTGCCACTGGTCAGACCGTAGCCATGCGGCGAAGAGAATAAAGGGCTCCTGTGTGAACAGGAGCCCTTCGCCAACTCACACGACGCGCGCTTAGCTCACGCGCTCGATGTACTCGCCGGTGTCCGTGTTGATCTTGATGCGCGTGCCTTCGTCGACAAAGAGCGGGACCTGGATGACGAGGCCGGTCTCCAGTGTGGCAGGCTTGCTGCCACCGGTGGCCGTGTCGCCCTTGAAGCCCGGGTCCGTCTGCGTGACGGTCAGTTCGACCGTGATCGGGAGTTCCACACCGATAACCTCCTCGCCGAAGAGGATCACGTCACAGGTGTCGTTCTCCTTGAGGTAGAGATTCGCATCGCCGACCTTATCGGCGGACACCGGGATCTGCTCGAAGGTCTCGGTGTTCATGAAGTGGAAGAATTCGCCGTCGTTGTAGAGATACTGCATCTCGCGGCGTTCAACACGAGCGCGGTTGAATTTCGTGCCCGCCTGGAACGTCTGCTCCGTGATGCTGCCGGTCCGCACATCGCGGAACTTGATCCGCACCTGGGCCGAACCACGGCCCATCTTGATGTGTGAGTAGTCCATGACCGACATGAGCTTGCCATCGAGCTCGATCGTCGCGCCCTTCTTCAGTTCGCCAGTGGAAATCATTGCTTTGCTCCCGCGGGGGTCAGTTTCGTTGCGTGGCTGAGCACGCGGGCTTTGCCATTTTCAAGGACGACGATGTCTTCGATTCGGACGCCGAACTCTCCCGGCAGATAAATGCCCGGCTCGATGGTAAACACCATCCCCTCTTCGATCACATCTTCCGACGTTGGCCCAAGATATGGCGCTTCATGCACCTGCAGCCCGACACCATGCCCCAGGCCGTGTCCGAATTCATCACCGTAGCCTGCATTGTGAATCACGCTGCGCGCCAGCTCGTCCGCCTGCACGCCCGTCATCCCAGGTTCGATCCCCTCGATCGCTGCCTGTTGAGCGGCGAAGACGATGTCGTAGATCTCCCGGAATCTTGCCGGTGGTTCGCCCACGACGAACGTGCGGGTGAGGTCGCTGCAATAGCCGTCGTAGCGCGCGCCCATGTCGATGACGATAGGCTCTCCCGCCTGTACCGGGACGTCCCGTGGGCTGGCGTGCGGCAGCGCGCCATGTGGTCCTGCCGCGACGATGGTGTCGAACGAGACATCGCTCGCGCCAAGATCACGCACCGCTTCGCGCACCATCTCCGCGATGCGCCGCTCGGTCATGCCCGGCTCGACCGCAGCCTGCACGCGTTCGAACGCGTTGTCGGCGACCTGGATCGCCTTCTCTAGCACCATCAACTCCTCGATGGTCTTCCGCTGGCGCAGCTTCTCGATGATGGGCGACGCCGGGCCGATCTCCGGGCGCAGCGCCCACGGCAGCTCTTCGATGCTGCGCTGAAGAGTGTCGTACTCGGCGAGGCTCATATCGGCCTTCGAGACCCCGATCTTGCGGCCAGTGAGTTCCGCGTAGCGGATCAGGTTGGGAATCCACTCCTTGTGGTGCCCTTCGCGCTTCCATACCTCGAACCCGAACGGGACGCACTCCTGGCCGCCCTGCTCCGTGTACCGGAAATCGAGCGCGATGATCGCCCGGTCGCGGGTTACGAGTACATAGCCCGTCGATCCGGTGAAGCCGCTGACATAGGTCCGGTTCTGCGCGTTCAGCCCGAACATATCCTCGACGGCGCTGGAGACGAGGAGTGCGTCCAGCCCTTCCTCGGCCATGGCCGCGCGGATCCGGTCGAGGCGGTCGTTCATGCGAACAGTCTACGGGGTTCCGTCCACGGGCCGCTTCCCCGCCGTGATGTGTTTGAGCAAGAGGCGGACGGCTGCGCCATATCCCGCGCGACCCAGACCCGCGATCTGCCCGGTGCAGACCGGCGCGATCAGCGAAACGTGCCGAAAGCCTTCTCTCGCGTGGGTGTTCGAGATGTGTACTTCGACCACAGGAATCTCGATCGCTTCGATAGCGTCGCGGAGGGCAACCGAGGTGTGCGTGAAGGCGCCGGCGTTGATGATGACGCCCGCCGCGAGCTTCCGGTGCTCGTGAAGGAAGTCGATGAGCGCACCTTCGTGGTTGCTCTGGAAGCAGAGGACTGACGCGCCAAGTTCGTTCGCCGCGGCGGCCACGTCCGCCTCGATGTCGAGCAGCGTGGTCGTGCCGTAGACCTCTGGCTTGCGTTCGCCGAGCAGGTTCAGGTTCGGTCCATGGACGAGGAGGATCGTGGGCGAAGAAGATGTCATGCTCGGCTGATTCTACTCGCTTGTCCGGTTTTTCCCGTCGCTCTTCCCGCTACTCCACATCGTTCCGCTTTGCCTCCGAGCGGAGTAGCCGCGCCATGAACAGATAGTCCGGGTCTGCGTGGCTGAGCGCGGCCGGGACCATCGCCTCGGCGATGGCGTTGACGCTCGACTTGGTCATCGCGACGGCCATCGGGTCCTTCGCCAGCAGCCGTTGCGCGACTGAGCGCGCCGCCGAGAGGGCCTCGCCATCCGGGACCACGCGGTTCACGAACCCCCACGAGAGCGCCTCGGACGAGGAGAACCGGTCACAGGCCATCACGAGCTCCTTCGTCCGGGCCGGCCCGAGTTCGCGCACCAGCCGCGGAAGTGTGTGCCACGTGAGCGGGATATCCAGGTCCACCTCCGGGATGGAGAACCATGCGCTCTCGGCGGCGATGCGGATGTCGAGACAGGCGAGGAATGCGACCGCGCCACCCACCGCCAGTCCGTTCACCGCGCCGATCGTCACCTGCGGGAGGCCCTCGAGCGCCGCGCAGGTGCGGCCGCCCGTTGCCGAACGGAGCCGTTCGGCCAGCGGCGGGAGGCGGTGTGCTTCGTCCGGCACGCTGGCGGCCTGTGCCCCGCGCTTGCCAAGGTCGGCGCCTGCGGAAAAGGCGCGGCCTTCGCCAGTCACGATGACCACGCGAATCGCCGGGTCATCGGCGAGCTCGGCACAGGCCTGCTGAAGCTCGCGGTGCATCGTGAAGCTGATCGCGTTCAGGCTCTCCGGCCGGTTGAGTGTGATCGTGACAAGCCCGGTGAGCTCCCCGTCGCGGTCGATGCGTAGCGTCTGCATGCAGCCCTCCCGGGCGGCATTCTACCCACGTGGCGAGCTATGCCGTCCTTCGTTCGCGGCGGCCGCCCCGGCGCTCCCCGCCGAGCGCTTCCTCGGCGATGGCGATCCACGCCTCCTCGCTTACCTCTGCCTGCTGGACTCGGCTCA
>JALOAP010000131.1 GCA_023228745.1 Dehalococcoidia bacterium
CTCACCTGGGTGTAAATCTGCGTCGTGTTCGGTGAGCTGTGGCCCAGCAGGTCCTGCACCACGCGGAGGTCCGCGCCGCCATCCAGCAGGTGGGTTGCGAACGAGTGCCGGAGCAGGTGGGGGTGTACGTCCTCGGCGATCCCCGCTGCCAGGGCATGCCGCTTCACCAGCATCTGGACGGCGCGGGGCGTCAACCGGCCACCCCGGCGGTTCAGAAAGAGCGCCGGCTCGGGCCCCTTCGCGAGCTTCGGTCGCCCCCGCTCCAGGTACCGTTCGAGCGCGGCCATCGCCGGTTCGCCGAAGAGCACAACCCGCTCCTTCGCACCCTTGCCGTGGACGATGGCGGCCCACTCGTCTCGGTCCACCTGCCGCACGTCGAGGCTCACAAGCTCCGAGATTCGGAGTCCCGCGCCGTAGAGGAACTCAAGGATGGCGCGGTCGCGAAGCCCTGCAGGTGTTTCCTCGTCCGGGGCGGCGAGGAGCGCGGTGAGGACAGTCGGTGGCAGCACCTTCGGCAGCCGCTTCGGCTTCCTTGGCATCGTGACACCGTAGAGGAGGTCCTTCTCGGTCACGCCTTCGCGCTGCAGGTACCGGTAGAACCCGCGGACCGTGCTGGTGCGACGCGTGACAGACGCGGCCGCCATGCCCCCATCGCGCAGCTCTGCCAGGTAGGCACGGAAGTCATATCGCCCAATCCCGAACGCGTCGCGGCCATGCTCTTCGCACCACGCGAGGAACTGGCCAATGTCGTTCCGGTAGTTGCGAATGGTGTGCGGCGAGCGATTGCCGACGGCCCGGAGTTCCCGCAGGTAGGCGTCGAGATAGGCGTCGGCGCGCTTATGTGCCGGACGGCTCGTCATAAAGCTACTGGTCCGATCACACCCCAGCCGCTTCGCACTCTAGCTCACAGCACGCCCGGTGCCCAGCCCATATCTGGCTGGGACCGGGCACAAGGCACTGCGCCCAGGGCATGGACGCACTAACTCGCCTTCCGCGCCGCCGCGTTCGCCTTTCGCTTGGCGAATGCCGCCTTGCCGCGGGCACTGCGCTCCATGAGCTTCGCGTTCGCTGCTTCGCGTTCCGCTTCGGGCCGCGCCGGCGACATCTTGCCGGGCTCCAGCGAGTTGGTGGTGTAGCTGCAGCGCGGGTAGTTCCAGCAGCCGTAGAAGGTGCCCCGCTTGGTGCGCTTCTCCACAAGCTGACCGCTCCCAGGCTCTTCCGGGCACTCCACACCCACCGGCACGCCGGATCGGAAGTCGCAGGTACCCGACTCCCGGTTCGTGCAGTCGATGTACGGCCCATACGGGCCGGACTTCCGGATCGTCTCTCCGCCGCACTTGGGACACGCGTACTCCGTGACGGACGGCGGCGCGACGAAGACAGGCTCGCCATCCGGGCCCATCGGCAGGGAGTTCGAGCATTCCGGATAACGCGGGCAGGCGAAGAACTTCCCGTTGCGCCCCCACTTGATCACCATGTTCGCCTGCTTGCAGACGTTGCAGAGGATCTCGGTAGGCTCGTCGACTTTCGTCGCCTCGCCTTTTGCCTTTTCGTACGCAGGCTCGAAGTTCGTCCAGAAGGAGCTCACCACCGAGAGGTAGTCACGCTTGCCCTCGGCCACCTCGTCGAGCTCCTGTTCCATCTCGCTCGTGAAGCCGGTGTTCACGTACTTGTCCATGTACTTCACGAGCAAGTCGTTCACCAGGAAGCCGAGTTCCTGCGGCACCAGCGCCCGGCCTTCCCGGCGCACGTACTCACGCTTCTGCACCGTCTGCACGATGCTCGCATAGGTGCTCGGGCGGCCGATCCCCAGCTCCTCGAGCTTCTTCACCAGTGACGCCTCCGTGTACCGCGGCGGCGGCTCGGTGAAGTGCTGCTTGCCTTCGACGTTGCGCCGCTCGAGCTCGTTCCCCTCGGCCAGGTCGGGGAGCTGCGCTTCGCTGTCTTCGTCCGGTGCATCCTCGCTGTCCTCGACATGGTGCCCATAGACCGCCAGGTGACCGGCGAACTTCAGCCGCTGTGCCGATGCGCGGAACGTGCCACGCAGCTCGCCGTTTTCGCGCGCTTCAATCTCCACCGCCATCGTGTCGAAGATCGCGTTCGACATCTGGCTGGCGACAAAGCGCTGCCAGATGAGCGTGTAGACCCGCATCTCGTCGCGGTCGAGCACCCCGCGTAGGCTCTCGGGCGTGTGCCGCACGTCCGTCGGCCGGATGGCCTCGTGGGCCTCCTGTGCGCCCTTGGCTCGTGAGCGGTAAACGTTCTCCTTGGCGGGGATGTACTCCGCGCCCCAGCGCCCGGCGATGTAGTCACGCGCTTCTTTGCGCGCCACGGGCGAAATGTTGAGCGAGTCGGTTCGCATGTAGGTAATGAGACCGACGGCGCCCTGTCCCGGGAGGTCCTTCCCTTCGTAGAGCGCCTGCGCGATGCCCATGGCGCGCTGCGCCCCGAGGCCGAGCCGGTTGCTTGCGGCCTGCTGGAATGTGCTCGTCGTGAACGGTGGCAATGCGCTCTTTTTCCGCTCACCACGGTCCACCTTGGATACGGCGAACTGGGAGCGGTTAAATGTAGCGATCAGTGCCTGTGCCTCGGCTTCCGAGCCGATGGCCGGCCTCCGTGTCTCGAACGGCGGCTTCATCGAAAGCTGCCGCGACATGCCGGGCAGGCGGGCGAGCTCAGCCTCGAACGCCCGGCCCTCCTTCGCCAGTTGGGCGCGAATCGACCAGTATTCAGTCGGCTTGAAGTCCTGGATCTCCCGCTCACGCTCCACGATCAGCCGCAGGGCGACGCTCTGTACGCGCCCCGCGCTGGCGCTCCGCGTCACCTTGTCCTGCACGAACCAGCTCAGCGGGTAGCCCATTAGCCGGTCCAGCACCCGCCGCGCCTGCTGCGCATCGACCAGGTCCATGTCGAGCTCACCCGGGCGCCGGCCATCGGGCGCGTCCGTGCTGGCGCTACCGGAAAGCGCTTCCTGGAATGCGGCCTCGATTGCAGGCTTTGTGATCTCGTGAAAGACCACGCGCGTGGTCTTTTCGGCGGGGATGCCAGCCGCCTCGCGGATGTGCCAGGAGATGGCCTCGCCTTCGCGGTCGGGGTCTGTAGAGAGGAAGACGCGCTCGGCATCCTTCGCCTTCGAGGCGATGTCCTTGATGACGTCGCGCTTGCCCTTCACGATCACGTACTCGGGCTCGAAACGGTTTTCCTTCGGCTTCATGCCGCCGTAGCCGGCGGGTGGCAAGTCACGCACATGGCCGACCGAGGCGATCACCTCGTACTCATCGCCGAGGATGTTTCGCACCGTCCGTGCCTTCGTCGGGGATTCGACGATGACCAGCTTCTGCGCCTTCTTGCCGTTCCCGTTCCCGGTGGGCGGCGAAGTATCCGCCTTTGCCTTGGTGGCGCGGGCCGCCGATTTGCGCGTCGTGGTCTTCTTTGTCGTTGCTGCTGTTGCCAATGTGTCTGCCTGTGCCGAAGTCGGCCTATAAGTAGTTTGAGAGTAGAAACAGGTTCGCGGGTTTGTCGAGGGCAGCCGTTCTGAACGGGCCCGCGTGGCCGCCCGGTCACGCCATCGCATAAACCATGGGACGCTCCTGGCGCACCAGCCCCTTGAGCTCCATCAACTGCAGGGTGCTGCTGACGAGTGCCACTGGCAACCCCGATGCGCGAACGATCTCATCGATATGTTTCGGCGCGTCCTGGAGCCAGTGCAGCATCTTCCCCTCTTCCGGGGTAGTCGCAGGCTTGCCCGCCTGCCCCTGCGGCGCCACTCGCCCACCCTTGTCGGGCGCCTCCGAGGGCTGTTCGAGCAACTGCACCTGTCCCCCAACTGCAAGGAGGTTCAGCTCCTCGCAGAGCTGTTCGGGCGTGGCGACGAGCTTCGCCGTGCTCTCGCGGATGAGCTGGTTCGTGCCCGCGCTTTGGCGCGAAAAGATGGGGCCGGGAATGGCGAACACGTCTCGGCCTTGCTCGAACGCCCAGTTCGCGGTGTGCAGGGCGCCACTCCCTTCGCCCGCCTCAACGACGAGCGTCGCTTTCGCCAGCCCGGAGAGGATGCGGTTGCGCCGAGGGAAGTAGTCGGGTCGCGCCGGGATGCCCGCTGGATACTCGCTGACCAGGCAGCCCTGCTCCTGGATCCGCTCCGCGAGCCCCAGGTTCTCTCGAGGGTAGACCTTATCGATGCCGCCCGCGAGTACGGCGACCGTCGGTGCACCATGTTCCAGCGCCACGCGGTGCGCAATCGAGTCCACTCCTCGCGCCAGCCCGCTGATGACCGCCACACCGGTGCGCGCGATTGCTTCGCAGAAGGCCTCCGTCGCCTGCCGCCCGTACGGCGTCACACGACGAGTCCCCACAACCGCCACGGCCTGCTCGAACTGCGGGCCGAGTTTCCCTCGGACGAAGAGCACTGGAGGGCTCTGGGGGATCTCTCGCAGCGATGCCGGGTAGTCATCGTCCAGCCACGTGTACGCCCGGACGCCGTGCTTCACCAAGAGTTCGAGCTCCATCTCGCCGTCGAACGTCGATCGCGCCTTTGTAAAGCCGCGCAGGTAGAGCCGGTCGAGCCCAGCTGCCGCAACTTCGTCCAGCGAGGCGTTCCACGCCGTCTCGATGTTGCCGAAGTGCCGCACGAGCAGCGAAAAGTTCCTGCTCCCGAGCCCCGCGCGACGGAGCGCGAGCCAGTACGGCAGCTCCTGCGATTGCGTCATGCGAGGGAATATATCCGCTAACGAGGCAGCGCGCTCTCTGCCTCGTTCGGGTGCTCGATGCGTTCGATCCGCAATCGCCGCACGCGCCGCCCGGACATGCTCAGCACGCGCAGACAAAGCCCATCCACGCGCACTTCGTCGCCGACTGACGGCAGCCGCCCAAGCTGGTGGATGAGGAAGCCGCCCACCGTGTCGAAATCCTCCGAGTCGACTTCGTAGCCGAACAGTTCGCGAAGGATATCGGTGGTTACGCCCGCGTCGAGTACAACCTCGTCCGGCGATATGACCTCCATCGTCGGGCGGGCGATGTCGTACTCGTCTTCGATCTCGCCGACGATCTCCTCAAGCAGGTCCTCAATTGTCACGAGACCGGCGGTACCGCCGTATTCGTCGACGACCACCGCAAGGTGGACGCGCTTGGCGCGCAATTCCGCGAGCAATTCGTCCAATCGCTTCGATTCGGGGATGAAGGACGGTTCGCGCAGCAGGTCGCTGAGCCGCTTGTCGCGCCCGCCGTTCGAGACGGCACGCAGCAGGTCTTTCGCGTAAACAATGCCGACGATGTCGTCGATGTTCTCCCGGTAAACCGGCACACGGCTGAATCCCCGCTCGTTGATGATTGCGGCAACGTCCTCGATCGAGTCGTTGATCTCCGCCGCGCCAATGTCGATTCGCGGGACCATGACCTCGCGCGCGGTCTTGTCTTCGAGGTCGATGATGCCGCGGATCATCCGCCGCTCCTGCTCTTCCACGCCGCCCTGGGCTTCCTCGCTTTCGATAAGCGACAGGATGTCCTCCCCAATGTCGCGCTTCACCACCCGCAGCGAACGCGCGATGAGCCGCGAGGGCAGGCCCAATACCGATGCCGGCACCGCGAAAGTCACCCCGACCAGCTTGACGACCGAGCTGAGCTGGAGTGCCACGTACTCTGGCTGGCGCGCGGCCACGAGCCCGACGGTCACCTGCACGATGGCTACCCAGAGGCCGCCAACCAGACCGAGCCCGATACCGCCTTCGGCTAGCCCCCACTCGCGCGCGCCGAGGTAGCTGAAGGTAATCACGATGCCAGCAGCCGCCAGCACGCGGACCAGCGTCAGCGGCCCAAGGAACTCCTGTGGTTGCTCGACGGTGCTGGCGATGCGCCGTGCACGCGAATCACCGCGCACGGCGAGCGCCTGGATCCGCACGTCGCTGGCGCGTTCGAGCGCAGTCTCGGCGGCGGCGACAACGGCGAGGACCACCGAAAGCGCCAGGATTGCGATGGCCGCCGCTAAGGCAATCTCCATAGTTAGTCGCTCCTTGCGGCGCGCCCAATCACGCGCGCCGGCACGCCAGCCACCTTCGCGCCGTCATCGACGTCTCTGGTGACCACCGACCCGGCGCCGGTGATTGCGCCGTCGCCCACTCGCACCGGGGCGACGAGCATCGTGTCGCAGCCAACGAACGCACCAGCACCGATTGTCGTCCGGTGCTTGTTCACGCCGTCGTAGTTGCAGGTGATGGTGCCCGCGGCGATGTTCGCGCCATCGCCAACGTCGGCATCGCCGAGGTAGCTGAAGTGGTGCATCTTCACGCCCCGTCCGAGGACCGAGTTCTTCACTTCGGCGTAATTCCCCAGGTAGCAGTCATCGCCGATCACGGCACCGCCTCGCACATGTGCGAACGGGCCGGCCTGCACATCGCGTCCAATTGTCGATTCTTCGATGACTGACTGGCGCACCGCTGACCCTTGGCCAACGATGCTGTTGCGGAGCGTTGTTCCCGGCCCGATCACGCAGTCCATCTCCACCCGCGTGCTCCCCTGCAAGTAGCAGTTGGGGAAGATGGTCACGTCCCGCGTGAGTTCCACCCCGGCATCGATGTAGGTGGTGCCCGGGTCCACGATGGTCACCCCGTTCCGCATGTGGCTCTCGAGGATCCGCTGGCGCATGAGCTGCTCGGCCCGCGCCAGCTTCACGCGGTCATCCACCCCGAGCGCTTCGTCCTCCGCTGCCTCGATCGTCGCGGCGGGCGTGCCCTGCTCGTAGGCGAAATCGGCGAGAAGCGTGAGGTAGTACTCACCCTTGTCGCTCACGGGGATGCGCGGCAGGTTCTCCCACAACCAGTCCGCGTCGAAGACGTACTCGCCCCAGTTAATCTCGGCTGGGCCAGCGGGCCCGCCGTACTCGGCAGCCTGCACGATGCTGCGCACGGCCCCTGCCTCGTCCCGAACGACACGACCGAGGGCGCCCGCATCCGCCACCTGTTGCGTCACGAACGCCATGCGGCGGTCGTCGGCGGCATCGAGCAGCCGCTGCAGCGTCTCGCTCGTCACCAACGGTTCGTCGCCGTTCAACACGAGCACGCGCGTGCAGCTCTTGAGCGCGCCTTCGCAGCGCCGCACAGCATCGCCGGTCCCAAGGAGTTCGGTCTGTTCCACGAAGGTGATGTCGTCCGCCGCGAGCGCTTCCCGGACGCGGTTGCTTTCATGTCCCACGACAACGGTGATGCGTTCCGGACCGAGTTGGCGCGCGGCGTTGATGACATGCTGGGCCATCGGCAGCCCGCAGACCGGGTGCAGCGGCTTTGGTAGCGCCGATTTCATGCGGGTCCCCTGCCCCGCGGCGAGGATGACAACTCCGAGGCTCATCTTAGGAATGCAGCAGCACGAGCGGAGACTTCGGCGCCGGTGAGGGAGTCGGTCGGGAGACGACGTTGGGGAGGTTCTTGCTCAGTGCGCATAGTGGACCCGCACAGGTCCGGCAACCATGCTAGGTAGCGTTGAAAAGGGCTGTCAAGGCGAAGCCTTGCCTCGACACGCATCCCCGCACCTCCGTAGCATCTCTCAACACACCATGTCGAACCCACCGCGTACCTCAGACGAGATTCGAGAATCCTTCCTCCGCTTCTTCCAGGAACGGGGTCATGTCCTCCTGCCCGGCTGGCCGCTGGTCCCGCTCGGCGATCCGACATCGCTCTTCACGAGTGCGGGTATGCAGCAGTTCAAACC
>JALOAP010000043.1 GCA_023228745.1 Dehalococcoidia bacterium
CGGGGCGATTGTTTCGAGCCAGCCGGGCAAGACGGAGGTGGGGTACATGATGCCGCTCACGAGGAGGGAGCCGGCGAGGAAGGCAGTGGTAAGGGGCTCATTCTGTTTGAAGGCGATTGCAAAGGCGGCGGAGAGCAGCCCAATGCCCGCAAGCACCGCCATGGTGAGCAGGAGCACAACGAGCACGAGGGCGAGGTCGCCAACCCGGAACTCCGCGCCGAGCGCGAGGGCGGCGATGATCCACATTGCGGCGAGCTGAGTGCAGGCGAGCAGGATTGGATAGAGGCCGGAATGGAAGACGATCGCCACGGCTGGTGTGCGCGTTGTGAGCATCGCCTCGAATGTGCCGGTCATCTGCGCGGCCCGGACCCCACCCGCAAAGCTCTTCGTTACAGGGTAGGCGAGCAGGCTGAGGCCCATGCCGAGGATGACGAACGAAAAGTAATCGCCGCCGTAGCCGTCGAGGGCAACTGGCGAGGACTCGCCCAGCAGGTCGGACAGGAAGCGAAGGCTAACGAGCGTGAAGAGCAGGCTGCCACTCTGGAAGAGGAAGCTGACACGGTAGCTCCATGCGACGCGGAAGTCCCGCCAGAGGAACGCGCGCATTGCCGTCATCAGGCCACCTCCGCCGGGGTGGGCGCGAGCAGGCGTTCGACGACGGCCTGCAGGGGTGTAGCGCGCTGCAGCGAGCAGACGGCGCCACCCATGCCCGTGATCTCGCCAATGAGCCCGGCAAGCGGAAGGTCGCCGTCGGCGGTCCAGACCTCAAGGAGCTGTTCGCCGCCAAGTTGCGACGCAACGCGCACGTCGCGAACACCGGGCACGCAGCGGAGCTGCTCGATGCCTCCCTGCGGGAGGGCACGGACGGAGAGGGAGATGCCCGTCAGGTTCCCCGCGTAGCGTTCCATCGTGGACGCGGTCGTATCGAGTGCGACCTGCCCGTCCGCGAGGATGGCGACGCGGCTGCAGAGCGATAGCGCCTCCTGGACCTGGTGCGTGACGACGACGAGGCAGCCGTCGGCTGCGGCGATTTCTTCACGGACGAGCTGCCAGACGGCGGCAGCGTGGGCCGGGTCGATGCTGCGGGTGGGTTCGTCCATGAGGAGGATGGACGGCCGCTTGAGGAGGGCACGAGCTACGGCCAGGCGCTGCTTCATGCCGGTAGAGAACTGGCCGAAGGGACGGTTACCGGCGGAGTGGAGATCGAGGCGCGTCAGCAACTCGCGGACGCGAAGCTTGCGTTCGCGCGGGGAGAGGCGATCAAGCCGCGCGAAGAAGTCGAGGTTCTCCTCCGCGGTAAGGCGCCAATGGAAGCTGCGTTCATCAGCCATCACGTAGCCAACGTTTTCGGCGGCGATGGAGCGATGGCGCGTGACATCGGCGCCGAGGACACGCGCTGAACCAGCGTCCGGGAGGAGCAGGGTGGCGACGATCTTGAGGATGGTGGTCTTGCCCGCTCCGTTGGCGCCAAGGAGGGCGAGAAAGTCGCCCTGGGCGACGGACAGGTCGACGCCGCGAAGGACGTGCTGCCGCGCCTGGCCCCCGCGGCGCAAGCGCAGCGTGCGCGCGAGCGAGCGCTCCGCGAATGCCTTCTGGATGCCGCAGAGCTGCACCATCGGTTCCGGGCCGGCCGGTTCCGGGCCGGTCATGTGGTCACCTCGGCCGCGTCACGGAGGATGGCCTCGCGGATGGCGGGCAGGTTGTCGAAGGAGCGGTGGTAACGGACGACGCGTACCGGGAGGCTGGCGGCAATCCGCGCGGCGCCATCGAGGGCGGCCACGGCTCGAGCACCGTGCAGCATCTCGGCCATGTACATGCATGAATGCACCGCGGCCCAGCATTTCGTGGTTTCAACCTGTTCGAAGGCTATGGGTTGGTTGGGATCGGGGTGCGGAGCGAGCAGGTAGAGGATGCGCAGTGGCCGCGGATCGTGGGCGAGTTCACCCCAGCCGGCTTCGACCTTCACGCGGCGTTTATCGCGCCAGGAGAGCACGGGCGTGAATGCGGCCTCGCGGGCGCCCAGGCCGCGGAGACTCGCAGCCCAGAGCTTCAGTTTCGGCAGATAGGGGACGGCGAACGTGGTGTCGCCATCGAACTGGAGTGGCAGAACGTCGTCTGACATGAGGGGCAGCCCGTCGTCACGGAAAGAGGCCACGAGGGTCGACTTTCCCCAGCCGGAGGGCGCGGAGAAGGCAAGTGCTGCGTCTTCGAACTCTATGGCGCTCGCGTGAAGCATGACGTGGCCGGCGAGCTGCCCGGCGACGGAGAGGACCGGGCCGACGAGCATGTTCTCCGCGTCGCTTTCGAGCGCATCTGGTTCGAGGAAGTAGCGGACGACCTGGCCGGCGGCATCGGCGTGGAACTGGCCGACGCCGGGGACGTCCCAGGTGAGGCCTGTCTCATCTTCGAAGACGCGGAGGGTGTGCTGGTTGCGCTCGGGGTCCCAGAGGGCGCGGACTTCTCTGCCCTGCACTGGCAGCGGAGCCGGCACCTGGACGACGTCGAGCAGCGCTTCGCTTCCCGTTTCTGCGCGATGGAGGTCGAGGAAAGGGAAGTCGGAGCGCAGCACGCCGGCCGGACCGCAGTAGCGTTCGCGCGGTGGCTGCCGGGCGTCATCCGCAGGTACGAAGAGCGCAGAGTTCGTCACGATTCATCCTTTGGTTAGTGGGTTGTGGGTGCCGGCCGAGACTTGCCCCGGCCGGCACCCTGCGCCCCAGTGCCAGCGGGAGAATTAGGAGTCCCGGGAGTCCGGGCCGATGAAGTCGTAGATAGACCCAGCGTCCAAGGACTGGTTCGGGCTGCCGCTTTGCGTAAGCTCGCGGATGTCGCCAAGGCGGGAGAGCTTCGGGGTTTCGTACTTCTTCAACATGACTCACCTCCTTTCGTTGAGGCATTTGCCCCTCGCACAGGGGCAATCAAACGGAACTGAGGCTGAGAGGGTTGCTCTCGGCCAGCTCCGGGGCGCACAGGGTGGATAACCAGAGCCCGGTGGAGACGGCTCGCCACGTGGGCCAGCGGATAAGCCGCTCGCTCTGGCCGGTGGTGAGCGATTGGATGGGGTTGTGGTCGAGACCAAGGAACGCGCGCAGATGCTCCCCTGCGAGCTGCACTCGCTCACGTTCTTCGTTCATTCCCCGGAAGAAGAGGTCGTCGAAGAGGCACCAGTCCATGCGGTCGGGTATCTCGTGGGGAAGGACGGGATACTCGGCTTCGCGCAGGACGTCCTTCTTTCTGCCGCGGAACCTCAGTACCCAGGGAGGTGTCGAAGCCATCAGCTCGATGACTCGGAGGTCGAAAAATGGCGGGCGCCGCTCGACACCGGCCTTATGCACTTCGTGGCGGTCACGCCACGAGGGTTCGAGCCAGTTGATTTGGCGATAGACATCCCAATCGACCCGTTGTGCCCTGGCGATAGACCACTCGGAGGCGCGCTGCTTGTGCCAGACGATGTCCTCCCAGGCGGGAGCGAGAGGCACGGTGCTCGGAAAGGGGTCGGGGCTGCGCTTGTTGCGCGACCGGTCGAGGAGAGCCTGCACAGCGTGTGGGGCGAGACCGCGGTAGACCTGCTTGCCCAACACCCGTGCGGCGCCACGTCGTGATCGGTTGATACGCGCCAGGTGCCAGGCGGTGCGCGCGCGGCCCCGTGCGACTGTGGTGGCGAGATACCGTTCAGGCCCGTTGCACCACTCGTCGCCACCTTCACCACCGAGAACCACGCCAGCGCCCATCTGGCCGATGAGCTGACCGATTCTGGTGTGGTGCGCACCCTGGCCGGGCACGAAGGGGGCATCGAAAGCCTGTTGGTCCAGCCACTTACTGCTTAGCGTCCAGCAGTCACCGGCGTCGAGTTCGTGGAGGTCGATTCCGAGATGGTTGGCGACCAGGCGCGCGTAACGGCGTTCGTCGAGTTTTTCGCCGTGAGGATCATAGGAATTGATGGCGACAAGGTGGCTGCCGAGCTTCGAGGCGACGGCTGCGACGTAGGAGGAGTCGACGCCGCCGCTGAGGTAGATGCCGATAGGCCGGTTGGACCGGAGCCTGGCCTTTACAGCGGCGTCGAAGGTCGCGACGAACTCGTCGACGTATTCCTGGGGCCGCTTGTAGGGCCGGGGAGTGACACGGGGTTGGGTCCAGTAACGTTCAGAGCGGAGACCGTCAGCGTCCACGATGATGCGCTCGCCGCCATGCACGTTTGACACGCCTTCGAGCCAGTTCCGCGCCTCGTCCTGCATGGCACCGGCGAGGTAACGCATCGTGTACTCACGGTCGGGTGCGGGCCGGCCGGGGGTGCCGGCGAAGAGCTGCATGGGCTCGGAGCCGACGAGAAGCAGGCCGTCCACGGTTCGGTGAAAAAGCTGGCGATAGCCCACCGGGTCCTTCGCGATGAAAAGGCGACGTTTGTGGTTGTCCCAGATGACCATGGCCCAGTCGCCGAGGAGATGGCTGACGCAGCCGGGGCCCCAGGCGCGGTAGGCGGCGAGGACATAGTCGGCGTCGGTCATCGCGGCTGCCTGGCCACGGTCGATCGCGAGGAGGCGGTCGAGTTCTTCACGGTTGTCGAGACGGCCGTCCCAGGTGATCCAGTAGCGGCCGGTGGCGTCGGAGGTGGGGAGCAGCTCGCGTTCTGCTTCGGGAGTGCGAGGGAGATTGGCGTGGCCGAGGGCGATGCCGGGCGCCTCCCAGGCTCGCGGGGGCGATTCGCCGCGATGGGCAATGGCCGCGAGCTGGGCACGGACAAGCTCTGGCGGTATCGGGCGGCCATTGAGCGAAAGAAGTGCCATCACACCGCTCACAGCGGCACCTCCGCGCCGGGTTCGAAGGGCAGGAAGTTCGTACTGAGCCGCTGGTCGTCGAGGACGAAATCACCGATCTCCACCCAGGCGTGTGCGGCTGCGCCAGGGTCGCGAACGCCGACGCGGACGACGGCATGACAGCCTTTGCGTTCGAAGAGGTCGTGCATGGCCAGGGCGACCTGGAGGCAAGTCGAGTGGAGGGGCAGTAGCCGGTTGGCACGCCAGACGGCCCGGGCGGTGTGCCAGGCGTCGACGCGCCGGGCATCGAGCATCGCCTGTGAGCTGGCTTCGACGCGCATGGCCGCGGCCGTGCGGCGAGCGACGGCAGTGCTCCCACGGAGGCGGAAGAGGAGATGCAGGCGCAGGAGAACGCCGCACGCGCGGGCAGTATCCAGGGCGCGGGCGGCTTTACGGGTAGTCATGTCGCAGTAACGAGGGACTGCTGCACCAGTTCACTGAGAAGCGCGTGGATGTCGGCTCTTGCAGTAGCCACATCGACGGAAAATTCGGCGACGACCATTTCAGCGATCTGGTCCACCGAAAGTCCGGCTTCCACACCACTCCAAACCAAGGCACCAACACTGTTCAGCGTGAAGTACGTGCCGGTTTTGAGGTCGAGGAGCACCATTTCGTCGCCAACTGTCCTGCTTACAACGTCGCTCTGTATGTGCAGGGCAGCGGTGACGGGTTCGCTGACACTCGACATGCAAAAGCCTCCGGTTCTGATTGGTGGTGCCGGACGCTAGCGAAGGAAGATTGCGCGCTCGTTGAGCATCAGTCACGGGAACTCTGGCGCCCAACAGGGGCGGAACGGAGAGAGGGTGCATGGGCAGGGAAACGCGCGAGGGAGCTGTGAACGGCGAGGCGCAACGAAGGAGACGCGAATGCTCAACATCTGCGACACAAGGGGAGGCTAGCGTCCAGCAACTCTCGTTACCGGGGAACAACCATGAAGGTGGCCATCCTGGCGGGTGGGCGTGGCACTCGGCTTGCGGAAGAGACCGATATCCGGCCGAAACCGATGGTCGAGATCGGCGGGAAGCCGATCCTCTGGCACATCATGAAGTACTACGAGGCGTACGGATTCGACGACTTCGTCATCGCGCTGGGCTACAAAGGCGACTACATCAAGAAGTGGGCGGTGGACCTCTCGGCGCTGACGAGCGACATCACCGTCGACTTCCGAGACTGCTCCGTCCGGCGGCATGATTCGGCGCCGCGCGGCTGGCGGGTGGACCTGATCGACACGGGGCAGGCGACGCAGACCGGCGGGCGCATCCGGCGGCTGGCGCCATACGTCGGTGATACGACGTTCATGCTCACGTGGGGTGATGGGGTTTCGAACGTGGACCTGAACCGGCTCCTCGCCTTCCACCGGGAGCACGGGAAGATCGCGACCCTGACGGCGGTGCAGCCGCCGGCGCGATTCGGCCACCTCCACCTCGAAGGTGAGCGCGTGATGGATTTTACGGAGAAGCCCGAGAGCGGCGACGGCTACTGGATCAACGGCGCCTTCTTCGTCCTGGAGCCGGAGGTGTTCGACTACATCGACGGGGACGACAGCATTTTCGAGCGCGAGCCAATGACGCGCCTCGCGCACGACGGCCAACTGATGGCGTACAAGCACGAGGGCTTCTGGCAGTGTATGGACACGATCCGGGACCGGGAGTACCTCGAAATGCTCTGGGCGAGTGAGCCAGCGTGGAGGATCTGGGCGTCATGAAAGTGCTGGTGACGGGCCACGAAGGCTACATCGGGTGCATCCTGACGCCGATGCTCACGGCGAGCGGACACGAGGTGGTGGGCCTCGACTCCGGGCTCTACCGCGAGTGTGTAATCGGTCCGGGACCGGCGCCGGTTCCCGCGATCCAAATGGACGTACGGGATGTCAGCGGGGAACAGCTCCGGGGGTTCGACGCCGTGATTCACCTCGCGGCCATTTCGAATGACCCGGTTGGCGATCTGAACCGGGAAACCACGCTGGACATCAATTACCGCGCCTCGGTGCGACTGGCGGAGGCGGCACGCGCCGCCGGAGTGGAGCGCTTCCTCTTTTCGTCATCGTGCAGCCTGTATGGCGCGGGCGGCGACGAGTTGCTGAACGAAGACGCCGCATTCAACCCGGTGACGCCGTATGGCGAGTCAAAGATCCTGGCGGAGCAGGCGATCAGCGGCCTGGCGAGCGAGCGATTCTCGCCAACGTTTCTGCGGAACGCGACTGCCTACGGGTTTTCGCCACGGCTCCGCGGGGACCTCGTCGTGAACAACCTTGTCGGCTACGCGCTGACCACCGGCGAGGTGTTCCTCAAGAGTGACGGGACGCCGTGGCGCCCGCTGGTACACATCGAAGACATCAGCAGGGCGTTCATTGCAGCGCTGGAAGCCCCGCGCGAACTGGTACATGGGCGCGCGTTCAACGTTGGGAGCTCAGCAGAGAACTACCGGATCCGTGAAGTAGCAACGATTGTAGAGGCTGTCGTGCCCGGGAGTCGCGTTGCATTCAGCGCGACCGCGGGCCCGGACCTCCGGAACTACCGGGTGAGCTGCGAACGTATCCGGTCGGCGCTGCCCGGCTTCGCACCGAAGTGGACGGTCCGGGCGGGCGCAGAGGAGCTCCACGATGCGTACCGAAGCTATGGCCTCACGCTGGAGGACCTCGTCGGTTCGCGGCTACAGCGGATCGCACGCGTGAAACAGCTTCAGCAAGAGGGCGTGCTGGATTCGTCGTTGCGACGAGCAGCACAGGCTGTGCCTGTTGGCACGCGAGGGGTGTCGTGAGCCGCCAAGAGAGCTGCCGCTCCTGCGGCAGCCGGAACCTTCGGCAATTCCTGTCCCTTGGGGAAACGCCACTGGCAGATGCGCTGCTTCCGCCGGAGAAGCTCGCGGAACCGGAGCCGGCATATCCGCTGGAGATGGCGTTCTGCCCGGATTGCACGCTGGTGCAGGTGACCGAAAACGTGCCCCCGCAGGTGCTGTTCGTGGACAACTACCTGTACTTTTCGTCGTTCTCGCCGTCGGTGCTCGAACACTCCAGGGAGCACGCGCTGGGGCTCATTGAGAAGCGGCGGCTCGGGCCGGGTAGCCTGGTGGTCGAGGTCGCGAGCAACGACGGGTACCTGCTGAAGAATTTCGCCGAACGGGGAATTCCGGTGCTGGGGATCGACCCTGCACCGGACCAGGCGGCCGCGGCAGAGGCGATCGGTGTCCCGACGCTGCGCGAGTTCTTCGGCATCGAATTCGCGGAGCGGCTGCGGGCAGAGGGCCAGCGCGCCGACGTGATCATCGCGAACAACGTGATGGCGCACGTTCCCGACCTGAACGGCTTCGTCGCAGGGCTCCGGGAGCTGGTTGCCGACGACGGAGTGATCACCGTAGAGAACCCGTACGTGCGCGACCTCATCGAGCACTGCGAGTTCGACACCGTCTACCATGAGCACCACTGCTACTTCTCGTGTACCGCTGTCGACCGGCTGGTACGGCGCCACGGGCTGTTCCTGAACGATGTGGAGTACTTCCCGTGGCTGCACGGCGGCACATTGCGCTGGCACATCGGTCCGAACGCGGCGCAAACCGCGCGGGCGCAGCAGTACCTCGCGGACGAGGCGGAAACGGGTGTCACGCAGGCGGAGTATTACGAGAGCTTCGCGGCGCGGGTGGAGGGCATTCGTAGCGAGCTGCGGCGATTCATCGCCGAGCTGAAGGCGAAGGGTCAGCGGGTCGCCGCGTACGGAGCGGCGGCGAAGGGTGCGACCCTGCTCAATTACAGCGGCCTGGGGACTGAGAGCATCGACTTCGTGGTGGACCGGAACCCCCACAAACACGGGTTGCTGATGCCCGGGGCCCACATCCCCATCCGGCCGGTCGAGGCCCTGTTGGACGAGCAGCCGGACGTTGTGCTTCTGCTGGCTTGGAACTTTAAAGACGAGATCGTGCGGCAACAGGCCGAGTACCTGCGGCGAGGGGGGAAGCTGCTACTTCCCGTCCCGGAGGTCTCGCTACTTACGTTCGAACAGACGAGGGAACTGCTTGCTGCCACGTGAGCCACAACCACGCATCACCATTGCCCTGCCTGTGTTCAATGGCGAAGAGTTCGTTGCACTCGCCATCGAGTCGCTCCTCGAGCAGACATACAGGAATTGGCGCCTATACATTTATGACAATTGCTCAACCGATGGCACGCGCGAGATCTGCAGGAAGTTCGTAGCGCGAGATTGCCGCATCCGCTACTTCAGACGCCCACGGAACGTCGGGCTGGCACGGAACTTTTCCTTGGCCTTCGGTGAACCGGAGACGGAGTACTTCAAGTGGATGGCCCACGACGATCTGAGTTCACCCGAGGCGCTTGAGCGGTCCCTGGCGGCACTGGACGACAACCCCGGGGCGGTACTCGCCTACCCGACGGCGGTGGCAATCGATGCGGACGGGAAGATCCTCCCGGACTACGACCTCGGCGCCGAGCCGGACCTTTCGTCGCATTCGGCAGCGGAGCGATTTCGCCGGTATAGCGCGCTCCACCGGCCGAGCGTGGCGCGCTACATCTTCGGCCTGATGCGCACAGATGCGGTGCGGCGCACACGGCTGATGCGTGGCCACATGTGGGCTGACGCGACGCTCCTTTCGGAGATGGTGCTCCAGGGCACTTTTGTGCCTGTTCCCGGGGCAACGAACTACCTGCGGGTGTTTCCCGGTCACGCGAGCGCGCTCATGGGCAACGGGCAACTTCGCGCATGGCAGCGGGTGTTGGACCCACGGATGGCCGGGAGCATTGGAACGTTCGTATCGAGGTACCGCCGGTACGAGGAGTATTTCGTATCGGTGGCGCGGGCGGAACTACCCCTGAAGACGAAGGCCAGCCTGCTCGGCTTCTGCACCGTGCTGCCGATACGGCGAGTGCCTGACGTGGTGGGCCGAACGCTGCGCTAGGACGAAGTAGTCATTGCCCGCGGCACCGCCGCGAGGAGGCGATTGAGCGCGGTGCACACCCGGTCGACGTCATCTTCGGACAGGGAGAGAGCGCTGGGCAGATTGATCCCGCGGGCAGAGATGTCGTAGGCGATAGGATTCGCTTCGCGACCGGGGCCGTACCCGGCGAGCGGCGGCAGCGAACTGAGCGGGTAGAAGAAGGGGCGGCTGTCGATGGCCTGCCGGTCGAGAAAGTCCATCGCCCGCTCCTTGGTGATGCCCGTGGAGCGGTCGAAGATCGCAGTGGTCATCCAGTAGGAGTTCCATACGCCGGCGGGCTCGGCGTTCAGCGTGATTCCCGGGGATGCCGAGAGGCGGTCGGCGTACCAGCCGAAAATCTGCCGCTTCTTCGCGACGAGTTCGTCGATACGCTCCACCTGGCCCAGGCCGAATGCTGCCTGCAACCCGCTCATCTTGAACTTGTAGCCGAGTTCGTTGTTCCAGAGACGCTGGCGCTCGTTCGGGTCGCGGCCCTGGTCGCGCAGGACAAGGGCGCGCTGGTAGAGATCCTGGTTGGCGGTCACGAGCATTCCGCCTTCGCCGGTGGTCATCGTCTTCGTGCCGTGGAAGCTAAAGACGCCAACGTGGCCGAAGCTCCCCGCCTGGCGGCCGGCGTAGGTGGAGCCGAGCGCCTCAGCGGCATCTTCGATGACGGCAATCCCGTGGCGTGCCGCGATGATCTCGATCGCGTCCATGTCGGGCATGCTTCCGTAGAGGTCCACCACGACGACGGCTTTGGTCCGGCCCGTGATGTTCGCGGCGAAGGAGGCCGCGTCGATGCACCATGTAGCCGGGTCGATGTCGGCAAAAATGGGGGTGGCGCCGAGATGGACAGCAGGCGACGCAGAGGCAATCCATGTCGCCTCCGGGACGATCACTTCGTCGCCCGGGCCGATGCCGAGCGCAGCCATCGCGAGGTGGATCCCGGCGGTACCGGAGGGGAGGGAGATAGCGTAGGGGACGTCAATGGCGGCCGCGAACGCGCGCTCGAACCGGTCGATGTACTCGTTCCAATTCCCGTACCAGCCATTGCGTGCGGCATCGGTGACGTAGGCGATCTCGCGGTCGGTGACCCATGGCCCGGCGACGGGAATGCGCTCCATGTTCGTCCCCCCTGGCTGGTGGCAACCGAAGGTTGACGGAAGTACATCGAAGTAAGGTTGAGGACTGGTCGCCGTCACTCCCACTCAACAACGGAACGAGGCCGTGGGCGCAGGTTGGACGCATGGGCGAGCTGCCAGTGCTTTCGGTGATCGTAGCTTCTCGAAATCGCGCGGAAGGGCTCGCCACGGTGGTCGCGGACATCCTGGGGAACGACCACGAGCGCTTCGAACTGCTGGTGGTGGACCAGAGCGACAACGCTAGCAGACTCAGTCACGACGAGAGGCTTCGCTATATCTACACGCCCGGGGTCGCCGGGAAGTCACGAGGGCTGAACGAGGGGATTCGGCAGAGCAAAGGGCGCATCCTGGCGTTTACCGACGATGACTGCACGGTGGCTCCTGGTTGGCTTCGCAAGGGTGAACGGCTCCTGCGCGAGCGGCCGGAAGTCGATCTTGTATTCGGGGCGCTGCTCGCCTGCCCCCACGATCCGACGGAGGCGTTCGTTCCGGAGTTCCGGCCGCCGGCGTTCCGGACCGTTCGGGGGGCGTCTCACGCGCACATCCGGGGTGGCGCCGGGGCGAACCTCTTTGCCCGGCGGGAGGTGTTCGACGCTGTGGGGCTGTTCGACGAGCGAATTGGTCCCGGCGAACGCTTTCGGAGTTGCGAAGAGTTCGACCTGTATTACCGGGCGCTCAGAGCAGGGTTCTGCGTGGCGCAGGATCCCGCCAATGCCGTCATCCACTGGGGCGCGAGGCCCTATGCCGATGGCACGGGCCAGCAGCTCCTCCGCGGCTACTACTATGGGGAGGGCGCGGTGCTGGCGAAGCATCTGCGTTGTGGCGACGTCATGGTGCTCGGACCAATCGTCCGGATTGCCGGGGAGCAGACGCGAGCCACGGTCGCGAACCTCCTGTTGCGGAGAAAGCTGACCGGGGTCGGACGAGCAGCGTACTGGGTGCGAGGACTGTCGGCGGCGTCGCGGGCGGGCGTGAGGCGGCGGGAGCGGCTCTTCGTGTAACAGTATCTCTCCTGAGAGTGGATGCTGCCTTGAGCATCCGTCGTCTGGTAGCCTCGAATCGCATGAGAATCCGGGATATTGAAGTGCGGGGAGTGGCGCGGCTTGCCCCGATGGCGGGGATTAGCAACGCGCCGTTTCGGCTGATCGCACAGGAATGCGGGAGTGGGCTGACGACGTCTGAGGAGATCGACGCGATTTCGCTGCTGCGGGAGAGCCCGGTGGCGACGGAGATCGCACGGTACTACCCGGCGGAGCGGCCGCTCGCGATGCAGCTCCTCGGCTGCGACGCCGACCTTCTCGTGCCCGCCGCCGAGATGCTCCAGGAGGCGGGCGCCGACATCATCGACCTGAACATGGGGTGCCCGATGCCCAAGATCACCAAGCAGGGCAAGGGCGCGGCGCTCATGCGCGACCTACCGCAGACCGCAGCACTGCTGACGGCGATGCGCCAGGCGATCCGGGTGCCGTTCACGGTGAAGATCCGTGGCGGTTGGGACGACGAACACCTGAGCGCGATCGAGGTGGCGCAGATGGCCGAGGACGTGGGCGTAGACGCGCTTGTCGTGCACCCGCGGACGCGTTCCCAGCGGTTCCATGGGAAGGCGCCGTGGGAGATCATTCGTGAAGTCGTGGAGGCGGTGAGCATCCCCGTGACCGGGAACGGCGATGTGACTTCGATGAGCGAAGCGCGCCGCATGATGGACGAAACCGGCTGCGCCGGCGTGATGATTGGCCGGGGCGCGTTGGGCCGGCCGTGGGTGTTCGACGAAAGGTACGAGTCGCTTTCGCCCCAGGAGCAGTGGCGCTACCGC
>JALOAP010000044.1 GCA_023228745.1 Dehalococcoidia bacterium
TCGACCAGCTTCACGATCGTGATCGACCCGCTGATCTCAGAGGGCTCTTCCGTCGCCGTAACGGTGGGTGTAGCCGTTTCCGTCTCGGTCGGCGTTGCCGTAACCGTTTCCGTCTCCGTCGGTGTCGCCGTGACCGTTTCCGTCTCGGTCGGCGTCGCCGTGACCGTTTCCGTCTTGGTTGGTGTTGCCGTGACCGTTTCCGTCTCGGTCGGTGTTGCCGTGACCGTTTCCGTCTTGGTCGGCGTCGCCGTGACGGTTGTCGCCGTTGCGGTCGGTGTAGTGGGTGTCGCTGTGACGGTCGCCGTCTTACCGCAGTTGATGGCGGCCCCACCACCCCAGCTCACCGAGCCCTCGCTCGCTGAATTGATCGCAATTGGGCCGGTGCCGAACACCGTCACAGCCCAGACGACCTGCCCGTTGCTCACCACTGCCGGCGCAGTGGCGACGTGAGCCACTCCCCCAATGAGGAAGTGCACAGTCAGGGAGCCGACCTTCCCGTTGTCGCCGTTGTCACCGCCATGGTGTGGTGCAACGAAGGTGGCCGTCGCGCCGCCTTCAATGCAGAAGAAGGCACTCAGGCTAATGCCGTCAGAGCCGTGTTCCGCGGTTGCGGTGTCTTCCCGGAGGCCCACCGCCCCGGCGGCAACCCCGAGCATAATGGCCAGGAACGCCGCAAGCGTCAGCATGAGACGCCGCTTCCTGGACTTACCGTTCATCGCAAGAGTCATTCGCTTCCTCCGTCCCTCTCTGTGGGGTCGCTGGTACCGGCTGCCACCGGCACGGACGAATCCATTGCCCCGCCTCCTGGGTTAGCGGGACGAGGCGCACAGGAACCCTTCCCTCCTGGTGCCGTCGCACCTGGTGCCACGGGCGTCCGTTCGCACGCCGTCTGCTCCCCCCGGTCCCTGGTGGTGGCACCGCCGTGAGCTACGCCAGTGCCAGGGCAAGCAGCGCAAACGAAATGGCGATGAGCGCCGCCCCAATACCCATCTGCATGCGTACGCCCTCCTGTCCGCTCCGACGCGTTTCCCACTCTAGTCCCGCCGCCGGAGGCCCTCATAAAGCCCATCGGGCATGAGTTTCAGCACGGTGTCAGCGGCGTCTCTTTACGACTCGCGACCGCGCAAGGCACAGAAATACATAACGCCACTGCGTGCTCAATCCGCCGGTCTTCATCACCGGCGGTGCGGTAGAGTACGCCGATGCCAGCGTTCCCTTCAGACTCCGACCCACTTGCCGCCAACGTCGGCCACGAGCTGCTCGCTCGCTCCGCGCGCTTCGCCGCTGTGGAAACGACCGCCGGTGGCCTCATCGCCGCGCGGGTGCTCTCCGTTCCCGGCGCCTCGAACTGGTTCGACCGCGCCTACGTGGCCTACTCAGGCCCGGCGAAAGCCGACCTTGGTGTCGACCTCGACATTCTCCGCACACATGGTGCGGTGAGCCAGGAGGCCGTGACGGCGATGGCCGAAGTGGTCCGCGAGCGTTCCGGTGTCGCCTTCGTCGTCGCCGAGAGTGGCATCGCGGGGCCGCAAGGAAGCCGGCGTTCACCCAAGCCGGTGGGAGCTGTTGCCATCGCCGTCGCCGGTCCACACCGCACGAACGCGATCGAACTGCAGCTCGCCGGCTCGCGCGTCGAAGTGATGCAGGCGATTGCCGAAGCCGCCCTGGCCCTGCTTCTCGAAGAGATCCGGGCACTCGAATGACACAAGGAAGCGAGGGCCGATCGGCCCTCGCTTCGCATTCCTCCCTCTGCCGTCTGACGCTTAGTGACCGCCGCCGGTGAACTCCACATCCCCGGCCTGGAAGATACCCATGGCGCCCTTCCCGGCGTTTGAGAACTTATGGGTGAGGAAGGGGTAGAGGCCCTCTTCGTCGAAGGTGAACTCGACGAAGCCACCCTGTGCCGGCTGCAGGTCCAGTGCTTGCGCACCACCGTGCGTCTCATCGGGCTGCAGCCAGTAGGCGCCCTCCTTATACATCGTGTCGAAGATGGTCCCCACGATGTGGAACGAACTGTTCTCCGACGGACCCGCATCGAGCACCCACACCCGGATCCGTTCGTGTGCCTCCACCCGGATGGGCGCGTGTGTGTACTGGTTGTGGTAGCCGTTGAAGACCACGATGTCCCATGCGTCGTTCTGCATCTTGGTCAGGTCGCCGGGTTCGCCCTCGGGTCCGAGGTAAAACTCAGACTGCACGAACACGAACTCCTTATCCACTGCAGGCAGGTTCGGCGGGTCGACAATGATGGCGCCGAACATCCCGTTACCGATGTGGTGCAGCGCGGGCGCCGTACCGCAGTGGTACATGAAGATGCCGCTGTGCTTCGCTTCGAACTGGTACACCAGCTCCTCGCCGGGGTTGATCGTCCGCATCTCGTCGTTCCAGGCGACCTTGCTCGCATGGAAGTCCATCGAGTGGCCCATCTTGCCGTCGTTCCGCAACGTGAGCGTGATGATATCGCCAACCCTTGCGCGGAGGATGGGGCCGGGCACCTGCCCGTTAAACGTCCACATCTCCTGCGTCACGCCCGGCGCGACTTCCAGCACCGTCTCGCCCGCACTCATCGTGATCTTGTGCTCGGTTCCGCCCGGCGCCGGCTTCAGCGCAGCGTCGAACGGCTTCCAGTCAGCTGCAGGTGTTGCCTGCGGGTCGATCTTCGCGGCGTTGTCGACGCCCTCGGCGGCAGCATGGCCATTGTGGCCGTTGTCTGCTGCGACACCCTTCACCGCGATCTCCAGTACCATCCCCGCTTGCTTGTGCCCGGGGATCGTGCACCACATGAGGGCCGGCCCGTCGAATGGCCCGATTTCGATGGTGCCGCTCTCACCGGGGTCGAGCATGTCCGTTCCGGTTTCGCCTTCCAGCTTCAGGTCGTGCCGCACCGATCCGTTGTTCACAACGTTGAGTTTGACGACCTGTCCGGGCTCCACTTCGATGTTGCCGGGCTTCACGAAAAGGTCGCCGAGTTCGATGTTGAAGATGCCCGGCTCGGCAACAACGCCAGCGACGTTGTCCGTTCTGCCGGCAAGCTTGCCATCCGCGGTGTCCGTTCGGCCGCCTGCCGTCACCCCTGCTGCGAAGAGCAAGAGCAACGGCAGGAGTATCACCGCTGCGATGGTTCCACCAATGATGGTCGTGCGTGCCTGCACTTTCTCCCCTCCACGGTCCCCGGTTCCCCCCCGGGGTTTCTCCTGTCCCCTAAGGGTGGAGGGTTCTGTCGTATCACGAGAGGGCAGAACGCCGCGGAATCTCTTCCCCGTTTGGCCCGACTCGATTCGGAGGAGAGCCGATCCAAACGTCATGTCGTGCCACGATGCGTACAGTCACCGGTAGCTGCCTGCCCGCAGCCCGCATGGCACCATGGGGAGGACATCACCAGTGGAGGCGCCTGTTGACGAACCCCGACCTTCCTTCCCTGCCCGGCAGTCCAAAGGAGCTCGAGGGCCCCGAGAAAGCGATGCTTAAGCTCGCCTACGGCGTCCACGTGATCGGCTCGCGAAGCGCCTCCGGCGAGATGAACGCCATGCTCGCGGACTGGGTCATGCAGGTATCGTTCATGCCCCGCCTCGTCGTGGCTGCCATCGAAAACGATGCCCGCACCCTCCGTTTCATCCGCGAGACCAACGTCTTCTCGGTCAACCTGCTCCACCAGAAGGACGGCCGGGAGATCGCGCGCCAGGTCGTCATGCCCTCCGAGGCCCGTAAGGTGAAGGGCCGCCCCGACGAGATGCAGTCGCTCATCGTCGAAAAGCTCGCCAACATCCCCTACGGCGTCCACGAGAACGGCTGTCCCGTCCTCGACCAGTCCCTCGGTTGGTTCACCTGCGATGCCGAGGAGTTCGTTCCCGCGGGCGACCACACCCTTGTCATCGGCCGCGTGACCGACGGCGATGTGGTGCGCGAAGGGGAAATGCTCACTGAGCGCGAACTCGGCTGGGAGTATGCCGGGTAGCCGAAGCAAGCCCGGCACGTACCTGCCGGGCTTGCTCGCGAAATAACTCCGGCGCCACGCTAGTCGCGCGGAAGGCCGAGGCCGCGTGTGGCGATGATGTTCCGCTGGATCTCGCTCGACCCGCTGTAAATCGTCGGGGCAACATTCGAAAGGTGCCCCTTCTCGATCACGCCGTTCAACGGCACATACTTCGAGCCCGGTTCCAGCAGCCCCGATGGGCCCAGCAGGTTCACTCCGAAGTTCGTGATGCGCTGCCCGAGTTCCGTCGCGAACACCTTGATGACCGACGCTTCGTAGTTCGCCATCCGGCCCACTTCCTGCAGCCACGCCGTGCGATAGCTCAGCAAACGGCCCGTCTCATTTTCGATCCAGAGCTCGGCAAGCTGGTGGCGAAGAATGTCGCGATAGGGGCCGCCCGGCTTCACCTCTCGCATGTGGTTCGCAAGGTGCTCCAGCGTCCGCTGGTTCGCCGCAATCGAAGCCACGTTCGAGCGCTCGAAGTCCAGCAGCGTCATCGCGACGTACCAACCGGTGTTCTCTTCGCCAACCCGGTTCGCCACCGGCACACGGACATCTTCGAAGAACACTTCGTTGAACTCGTGGTAGCCCGCCATGTTCACGATCGGCCGCACTGTGATGCCCGGCGATTCCATGTTCACCAGCAGGAATGAGATGCCCTTGTGCTTGGGTGCGTCCGGGTCTGTCCGGACGAGCAGGAAGCACCAGTCCGCATGATGCGCGCCCGTCGTCCAGATCTTCTGCCCGTTCACGATGTAGTCATCGCCGTCGCGGACCGCCCGCGCCTGCAGACTGGCGAGGTCGCTCCCTGCACCCGGCTCGCTATAGCCCTGGCACCAAACGACTTCGCCGCTCGTGATCTTCGGCAGGTGTTCGCGCTTCTGCTCGTCGTTCCCATGGACGATGAGCGTCGGCCCAATCATGCCCACGTTGAAGACGCGGCCCGCATCTGGCGCGCCTGCGTAGGCCAACTCCTCGCTGAAAATCATCTGCTTGATATGGCTCCAGGCGAGCCCGCCGTACTCCACCGGCCACGCCGGTGCGATCCACTTCCGCTCTGCGAGCTTCTTGCTGAACTCCATCTGCGCGGGCCAGTCGTCCTGGTTTGTTGGGCGGGCCGGGCCCGGCCCCGCCGGAAGGGTTTCCCGCAGAAACTCCCGCACCTCACGGCGCAGGGCCTCGTGCTCTTCAGTGAATGTGAAATCCATGAGGCGACGCCATCCTGTCCGAATTCGTGCTGTCGCCGCCAGGAAGGCGCGCGCGCACCCGCCGATCTTACCGCAGGGTCGAAATCTGGCCACTTCTGCCCGGTGTGTCTAGCTGCCCGGTGCCCCAAGCCCTTCCAGCGCCGTCACCTCCGATGTACAAAAGGCACAGCGGGACGCCTTGATGGGAATGTCGCTCAGGCAATGTGGACACTTTCGCGTTGTTGGGTCCGGGCTTTCCCCCTGGTTCGAACGCTGAACCAGGTAGTTGATGGGCTTTACCACGAAGAAGAACACGATCGCTGCAATGAGCACGAATGCCACGAGCGCGTTCAGAAAATGTCCGTAGCGGAACGTGCTGTCATTGACCGTGAAGTCCAGCGCCGAAAAGTCCTGTTGCCCGCCAATAGCAGCGATCAACGGAGTAATGAAATCCTCCACGAACGCCGTCACCACTGCGCCGAACGCCGCGCCAATCACGACCGCAACAGCTAAATCGACCACGTTGCCGCGGAGCAAGAATTGCTTGAATTCACTGACCACCGGTATCTCCTTCCTTCTGGGCCCCACAGGCCGGTGCCAAATACTACTATCACCGTCGAGCGACCGTAACCCATGCCTCACTCCCCGTGGAGGACACACCCGTGCCCGCGCCGGAAATCACTGTCGTCCAGCTCAACCTCTATCGCATGCGGTGGCGCTGGCGCGAGCGCGCGCGGCTCGTGCTCGACGAACTCCAGCAGCTCGCGCCCGATGTCGTGACACTGCAGGAGGTCGCTCCCTTCCGCTGCCAGGCGCAATGGCTTGCCCGCCAGGTGAATCGTCGCCTCCCCGGCCACCGGTACCGGGCCTATGTCTCACGGAAGCAGGGCTGGCGCGGCCTCCTCGAAGGCGTTGCCGTGCTCTCCCGCCTCCCGGTGCGCAGGTTCGCGTCGCACCCAATCGGAGACACCCGCGTTGCCCAGCGCATCGTGCTCCGTGTCGCTGACCGCGACATAACGCTCATCAACACCCATCTCTCGGCCGGTGGCGATGCCCGCGAGACCCGCATCGCACAAGCTCACCACATCGTCGCGCGGCTCCCGGCCGGCCGTGTGCCGCTCGTGGTAGCCGGCGACCTCAACGCACAGCCATAGTCCCGAACGCTCGCCGTATTCGCCGAGCGGGGCCTTCGCTCCGCCTGTTCCCTCGCAAACGGCCATGAGCCAGCCCGCACCGTCCCCTCGTTCGAAGCGGCGCGTCCCAGCTACGTGCTCGACTACATCCTCGTCAGCGATGCGTTCGAGGTCGTCTCGGCGGACGTGGCCTTCACCAACCCGTCGCCTTGCGACCCGGGCCTGTTCGCTTCTGACCACTTCGGCCTCGTCGCGCGACTTCGCCTGCGGGACTGAACGGTTCGACTTTCGGCCCGTGCCCATTGGCTGGGTGGGCCTGTGTCCGCCCCCAACCACCTGCCATCGTTGAAGGAGGCCCGAGAGGGGGCCGAGGAGGTGTGATGCGTCCACGTGAATTGAAAGCAACAGCCGTCGATGGCAATTTCCGGCTGGAGGTCGAGGACAGCGGAGGACATTCCTGGGTGCTGGACGAGCCAGTCGATAAAGGGGGCACCGATACCGGTACGACGCCCGTGGAGGCGTTTCTCGGTGCGCTTGTCGGCTGTCTGATCACGGCGTTCCAATTCCACGCACGCCGCAAGAATGTTCCAATCCAGAAGATCGAAGGTTGGGTGGCGTCGAACGAATCCGGCTACCTCAACCAGATCGCGGTCGATCTCCAGGTATGGAGCCCGGCGCCGGAGGAACAGGTGCGCGAACTCTTGCCGCGCGCCGAGCGGGGCTGTTTTGTGAAAGCAGTCCTACGCCCGGATCTTCCGTACAGCGTCGACCTCGCTGTCTACCCGGCCGAGGAAGCCGCCGGGGAGCCAGTTACACTCGGGGCCCACTAGGCAGCGGCCAACGGCTACCCGCGCTCTTCGAGGGTCGGCACGCGCCGGCCCTCCTCATGTCCAAATTCTTCTTCTGGCCGATTCCGCATGATGTCCAGCGCCGATCGCCACGTCGGACGAATGTCCCCGCGATGGACCACCAGCAGGATGATGCAGAGCGCCATGTACGCGAGCGCGTAGTACACCCGCGCCATCTCGTTCGTGATGAAAAGCTGCGTCGCGAAGAGGACGAAGAGCGCGATCGCCTCCTTCATCCCCATCTTCAGGTTGATGAACACCGCGATTGCGAAGGCCGATTGTGCGGCCGTGAGAAGGATCTCCTCCCGCTGGCGATCATCCAGCGGCAACCCCTGGGTAAATCCCCAGTCGCCTGACGACATCATGAACGCGATCGGGAGCGTCCCGATCAGCAGGGTCCACTGGTTCACCTTCGAGGAGATCAGTGCGCCCATCCCGACCGCAGCGCGCCCGCGCCACGCCAGCAGCGCCGCCACGAGGACTTCGGGCGACTCTGAGGCGAGTGGCGCCAGCCACTGGATCAGCAGAAACTCGGACACGCCAAAGTCTTCGCCAATCTCCACGAGAGCGTGGGCAAACGGCTCCGCCGAGGCGAAAATCACGGCCGCGCTATAGATCAACGCCACCAAGATCAGGCTTCGCCGCTGCCGGTTTGGGAGCGAACCCATCGCCTGCGCCGGCCCAACCAGTTCCACCTCCTCCGACTCCTGTCGGGACGTGAAGAACAGGTAGATCAGGAAAAGCGACACCAGCACGATCGTGTCGATGAGCGTCACCCCGTGCCGAAGCGGGATGAAGATGACGTAGAGCGTCGCAATCGTCAGGAAGACCAGCTCCAGCGACCGCTGCCGGTCGACAACAAGCTCCTTCAGCTTCGTCCGGTAGATGAAGAGGAAGAACACGATCGGCCAGCCCACACCGATGAGCAGCCGGTTGCCGCCGGTCATGTTCGCGATCGCGAGGCCACGTTCCGCCTGTTCCGGGTCTGCCCCGGCTTCCCACGCGAGGACGAAGTCGACCGCATATTCCGGCAGCACCGCGATGAACGCGATGACCGCAAGTGCCAATCCCTGCGAGATATCCATCTCCGCCGTCTCGGCCGACCAGGAAAGCAGGAACGCGGCTGCGAGGATCGCGACCCCGAAGATCATTGCGTCCAGGACAGGATTCGGCTCCCAGTGGAAAAGCCGGAAGAGGATGCCCGGAAGGCCGAGCACGACCATGAGCGCGATGATCAGCCACTGCTTCCTATGCACTGCGAGGCCGATCCTTCAGCAGGGTTGGGATACGCCGGGCGGGCGCCTCACTCATAGAACGGGATGGCCTCCGCCGTCTCCCAGTAGTTCTCGAGCTTTCCGGTGGGCAGCCCACGGCCGGGGTAAAACCGGCCCTTGTGCATCTGTTCCACCATGTGCTCCTGGCTCTGCAACTCTTCTTCGAATACCGCCACGAAGTACCCAATGCCCTGGCGCGAATGCGCGTCCGAGCCGCCTGTGCCGGGCTTACCCAGGATCTTCGCGACCTGCAGCGCGAAATAGTTTTCTCGTGGTGTGTTGCAGCCGTTCAGCACCTCGATACCGTGCACCAGCTGGAACACGGGCAGCTTCGCCGCCTCCTCCGGCGTAAGCCGGAATGGCTCCTTCCCCTCCCGCTTGAAGTGAACCGGGTCGAAGAAGTGACGAAACGGGTGCGCCACCACAAGGAAGGCGCCCTGCTCGTCGGCAATCTCCCGCAGTTTCTCCAGGCGGCGGATGCCTGGCTGATAGCCCTTCAGCCCAATCGCAAGGATGTGCCCCATGTCGGTGGACACTTCCATCCCGTTCGAAACGAAGATGTGCGAGTGCTGCTTACGAAAGGGGGCGAGGTCCCACGACTCCCACATCCGGTCGTGCTCAGTAATGTTGACCCCGGTGAGGCCCACGGTCGTGGCCTCTTCGATGAGGTCATCGGGGTTGAGCATGGAGTCGGAGGCGCCTTTCGTGGTGTGCAGGTGCATGTCGATGATAGTGCCCGGCACGCCTTGCCTCCCCTCGACCCGTGAAACGTGTGGTTATCCGCCGCTCAGCGGACCAAGGGTCAGTATAGCATCGGTTTCCTTGCGGTCGTCATGCCGCCTCGGCCGAGCCGCTTACAGATTCGCGTGTTGCGCCATCAGTGGCATCAGCCAGCCGAACAGCAGCACGAACGATGCCGACAGCCCACACCAGATCCACCACTGGCGCCGGAAGAAGAGGAACAACAGCGGCAGTGGCATCACCGCGATTGCGACGACACCGATGAGGAACGGGGCACTCGGAGCACCCAGTGCACCCGGGTGCTCGGCGAGCCCGCCCACCTTGTAGAGCGAGCCCAGGATTAGACCAATGATCGTCCAAACAAGGAAAGCGCCGAGCGACATCGGCACTGCCAGGAACCAGGGGCTCATCTCGCCGTTCGTGTATCGCTGGATTGCCCGGCTACCACTGGCCTGGATGAGCAAAATCGTGAGCGCGAATGTCGACACGAGCGACATCGCGTAGCCAGCCGTCCAGCCGGCGATTACCTCTGCCATACCGAATCTACAGTCTCCGTGGGGATGATGGTGCAGGCGGCGCCCACGGCCATTGCCGCGACCGCTCTCGCGTCCGTCATTGCACCTATCCAATACAGCGTAGGTCCTGCCCCTGCTAGTCGCACGGGCCGTCCGGTCCGTTGTTCCAGGTCTTCCGACAGGTTCGCCAGGCCGGGGAAAACATCGAACGCCACCCGCTCGAACGCGTTGTACACGTCTTCCGCTGCAAACGCCGCCGGGGCCTTGCGCACGAACGCTGCCGCCACTTCGCCATCATCGAACGGCTGCTCGCTCAGTGCGGCGAACATGCGCGCCGTCTTCAGCTCGATGGTCTCGAAGGGCACGAATAGCACGACGCCATGCCTTGCCAGCGGCATCAGCCGCTCCACCACTTCACCCCGCCCCCGCGCCCGCACCGTGCCACCATGCAAGAAGAATGCCTCGTCGCTCCCCACCGCCGCAGCGAGTTCGAACAGCAGTTCCTCGCTGGCGTCCGGCCAACGGCGTTGCAGCAGCCGCAACACGGTCGCTGCGTTCGAAGCGCCGCCTCCGAGACCCCCGGCCGCAGGGATCCGCTTGTCCAAGCTGATCCGGAATCGCTCCCGCCGGCCGAGGCGGTCCGCGAGCATGCGCGCGGCACGCCAGGCAAGGTTCGTCTCGTCCGCCGGAGTTCCAGCAGCGAAGGGCCCGGTCACCTCCACACCCTCGTCCGTACCGAAGGTGATGCTGACCTCATCGGCCAGCGCGAGCGTCTGGAGGATCGTGTCGATCTCGTGGTAACCGTCTCCGCGCTTGCCCAGCACCTCCAGCACGAGGTTCACCTTGGCCGGGGCCACTCCCCGCAGCACCTCAGGCACGGGCACACACCGCCTCGCACGCATCGAGCAGCCGCAGCCAGTCGGCCACGCTCAGCGTCTCCGGACGCCGCATCGGGTCGATCTCCGCTTCGGCCAGCGCTTCGCCCGCCCCATCTGGCGGCAGCCAGACGCCCCTGCCCAGCGCGTTGTGGATCTGCTTGCGCGGGTTGCGGAAGGTCTTGGATACCAGTTCGAAAAATGCTTCTAGCCGCTCGGGCGGCACAAGCGGCTGCGGCCGCAGCGTCAGCCGCACCACGGATGACCATACGTTCGGAGGTGGGTCGAACGCCTCGGGTGGCACGTCGAACAGCAGTTCGCCCTCCGCGTACACCTGCACCGAGATCGCGAGCAACGACGCCTGCCCGGGTTTCGCCGCGAGCTCTCGCGCGACTTCTCGCTGCACCATCACCACCATCTCTGTCGGCTTCGGCGTGCCCTCGAGGAAGTGGCGGATGATCGGGTTCGCGGCGAAGTAGGGAAGGTTCCCAACCACCGCGAATGGAGGGTTCTCCGGAAGCAGCTTTGCGATATCCACTTCACGGGCGTCGCCCTGCACGATCCGCAACCGGTCGCGGCCGCGGAACCGCTTGCGGAGGTGGGGGATCAGCCGGTCTTCAACCTCCAGCGCCACGACGTCCATCCCGGCGTCGAGCAGCGCCTCGGTGAGTTGACCCGTGCCGGCCCCGATTTCGAGCACCACGCCCCCCTCGGGCACGCGCACCGCCGCAGCGATGTCGGCGAGGATGCCGCTGTCGCGAAGGAAATGCTGCCCGAGAGATTTCCGGGGTCGGGGGCCGCGGGATCGAGAAGAGGCCACAGTTCGATCCTAGGCCGCTTCTCCAGCATCAGTCGAGGATGTAGATGTCGACCACCTGGCTGCCCCAGCCCGGGTCGCCCACGCTCTCGGGGAAGCCGAGGTCCACGTGGTTGCCCTTCACCAGTCCGCCGGTGTCGGCCGCGAGGCAGGTTCCGTAGTCCGGCACGTAGAAGCGCGTGCCCAGCGGAATCACACTCGGGTCGACCGCACAGATACCGTAGTCGACGATAACGCCCGTCGCCGTGCGGCCGTAGTTCGGGTCATCCGGTGCCCATGCGCCGTGACTCGCGTTGTACCACGTCGCCCGCACCGTCATCTTCTTCGTAAACGTGCCGCTATACCCCGGCGCGTTAAGCGTCGGACGGCCCGACGACCCCGGCTTTGCGCCGGTAATATGCCGCGCCGGGATTGGTTCCGTGACCATGCCTCCGCCGGTGGTGAGTACCCGCGAGACCTCAACGCCGTTCTTGTACGTCACCTCATAGTTCGTCACGCGGATCCCCGGCGTGCCAGGTACCACCCGCACGACTCCCTCGGCAAGCGAGGAGTCGGTTTCGTAGACCGTCGGTGGGGGCACCGCTTCCTCTTCGGACTCGATAACCGTTCGCGTCAGGCCGATGGTCACCAGCATTCCCGGTGTGACCGCGGTTTCGCGTGATGGACTCAGGATTTCGTCCGGTTCCGGGTCCACGCCGAGCACGGCAAGGACGTCCGCAACCGTCTTCGCCTGCGTGTAGAGCACCTGGTCCTTGCCATCGAGGCGGACATTCACGCTCACCGCCTTCGCCAGCCGCACCACCATGCCCGCACTCACCTCGTCCTGGAGCCCCGGCCTCACGAGGTCACCCTCGCGTACGGTCATCCCCAGTTCGCCGAGCAAGTCCTGGACTGACGTTGCCGCCGACGATGTCTCGAGCCGGAAGGTGTCGATGTAGACCGTGACCGGGACAGCACGATGCACCGAAACGGTGATCGGCTGCTGTGAGTCGGTCGGTTCGCGGTAGCGAGCGGGGATCGCGGAGACGGATCGGCTGCTATCGAGCCCGAAGAGCGGCCCTCGCGCCGCGGCGAGTTTGCCATCGACATACACCCGGTCGTGGTCGCTGAGGTCGATGCCTGCGTCGGCGAGCGCGCCCTGTACCGTCGTCGCGTGGGTGCGGACTTCGACGAGCCGCCCGTCGACGGAGACCATCACGGGGCGGGCACGCTGGATCGCGAGACTCACGTAC
>JALOAP010000045.1 GCA_023228745.1 Dehalococcoidia bacterium
CGATGTCGCGGACGGCGCCGCTGAGCGTGGACGGCTTCACAGCGAACAACGCGCACCTGTACGCGCAGTATCCGCTGGTGCCGCAGGGCATCTCGGCGGACCTGATTGCGACGCTCGAGGGCTTTACACGGGAAGATGTGGACGCGCTTGGCGTAAGCAGCCAGGCACGTGCGGCAGAGGCCATCGCAGACGGCCGCTTCAAGCGGAGCATCGTGCCGATCTACAACGACGACGGCACGCTTGCGCTCGACCACGACGAGCATCCTCGCCCGGGCACGACGATGGAGACCCTTGCCGCGCTGCGGCCGTCGTTCGAAAAGATGGGGGCGTCGACACCACCGAACGACACGCGGACGTTCGACCAGATCTGCAAGGATGTGTACCCGCAGGTCAAGGAGGTCAACCACGTCCATCACGCGGGGAACTCCTCGGGTGTCGTGGATGGTGCGAGCGCCGTACTGGTCGCCGCGCCGGAGTACGCGAAGGCGCACGGACTGAAGCCGCGGGGCCGCATCGTGATGACGGCAACAGCTGGCACCGAACCGGTCATCATGCTCACCGCGCCTGCGCCAGCGGCGGAACTCGTCCTGAAGAAGGCGGGGATGCGCAAGGAAGACATCGACCTGTTCGAGATCAACGAGGCGTTCGCCGCGGTGGTGCTGAAGTTCAAGCGTGACTTTGGGATCGATGACGAGAAGCTGAATGTCAACGGGGGCGCCATCGCCCTTGGCCACCCGATTGGTGCCACGGGCGGCATGCTGATCCAGACCGCGCTGGACGAGCTGGAGCGCCGGAACAAGTCGACCGCGCTGATTGCCATGTGCACAGGCGGCGGCATGGGCACGGCGACGATCATCGAGCGAATCTAGCTTCCGCCACGACAGAACGAAGAAGGAGCACCCGGTGGGTGCTCCTTCTGTTTGTTCGCGGGTAGGGGCGCCTAGCGATTGCGAAGGCGCGGGTCGAGGACGTCGCGCAGGGCGTCGCCGAACAGGTTGAAGCCGAGAACGACGAGGCTGAGGGCGATACCCGGGAAGATGGCCATCCACGGTGCGTGGACGAAGAAAACACGGGCGTTCCCGCTCAGGTCGGCGCCCCATGATGGTGTGGGAGGCGGGGTGCCAAAGCCGAGGAAGCTCAACGAGGCTTCGACGAGGATAGCGGTGCCGAGGAGCGAGGTGGCGACAATGATGATCGCTGCAGCCACATTCGGGAGGATGTGCCGGAACATGATGCGGGGCACGGAGACGCCGATGGAGCGCGCAGCTTCGACGTAGAGCTTCTCCTTTTCAGCAAGCACGACGCCGCGCATGACGCGTCCGATACTCGGGATGATGGCGGTGCCGAGGAGCGCCATGAGCTTCGGGATAGAGTTACCGAAGATGGCGACCATGATCAGGGCGAGGATGAGGAACGGGAACGCAAGCAGCGCATCCATCAGGCGCTGCACGAGGATATCGACGAGGCCGCCAAAGTAGCCGGAGACGAGGCCCACGACGGCTCCGCCGACCGCTCCGATGAGTGTGGCGATGATGCCCACCTGGAGCGAGGTTCGGCTGCCATAGATCACGCGGCTGAGGACGTCACGCCCCTTGTCGTCGGTCCCGAAGAGGTGGGAGCCACCGGGCGACTGAAAGCTTGAGAACTCGATGCTGGTCGGGTCGTAGGGCGCGATGAGCGGCGCAAAGGTGGCCGCGACAATCAGCAGCACAATGATAACCAGGCCGAAGACGCCGAGCGGCTGCTGACGTGCGATGCGGGCAAGTTTCCGCTTGCGGCTGGGGCCTCGCCGGACGACCTGGGGCGCGATAATGGCGACAGATTCGTTGATGGCACTCATGAGTAGCGAATCCTCGGATCAAGGAAGCCGTAGGAAAGATCGACCAGCAGGTTGATGAGCATGAAGATCACCGCGAGGAAGAGGACGAGGCCCTGGATGCTCGGGTAGTCGCGGGCGAAGATCGAGTTGAGCAGGAAGAGCCCGATGCCGGGGACATTGAAGATCTGCTCGATGATGACCGAGCCACCGACGAGGGCTGCCACCTGCAATCCGATGATGGTGACGACCGGGATGAGCGCGTTCTTCAGGACGTGGCGAACGATGACAACGCGCTCGGCTATGCCCTTGGAACGAGCAGTCCGGACATAGTCTTCCCGCATGATTTCCAGAACAGACGACCGCATAAGGCGCATCACGGTGGCGGAAGAACCGATGGCCAGCGTCAGGGAGGGAAGGTAGTACTTCTCCAGGTTTGCCAGCGGGTCGTCCCAAAATGAAACGTTCGATATTGGCGGGAAGTAGTCCCACCAGATGGCCGGCAACATGAGCAACAACGTCCCGAGCCAAAAGTTGGGAATGGAGAGCCCGGCGATGCTAAACGAACGGAGGAAGTAGTCGAGGAACGTGTTTTGCTTGATCGCGGAGATAACGCCGAAGGGTATCCCGATCAGTGCGGTGAAGAACACGCTGAGGACGAGCAGCTCGAGCGTGTTCGGGAGCCGCTGCTTCAGCTCATCGCTGACACTTGTCCGCTGTACCACGGACTTACCCAGGTCACCGCGGAAGACGTCGCCCCACCAACGGATGTACTGGACTGGCAAGGGGTCGTTGAGGTGGTACTCCTCGCGGAAGCGCTCACGGTCGGCCTCGGTCGCCTCCTGTCCCAGCGCCAGCGTTGCAGGATCACCGGGGACGATCCGCATGAGGCTGGAGACTGCGATGGTGACAAGGATGATGACCGGGACCATCAACAGCAGGCGGCGGATGGCATAGGTCCTCACGTGCAGGTTCTCCTGGAAGTAGTGGCTCTCCAATGGCCGTTCCCTCGTGCCTGCCGGGGCAGTAACGCGAGGGAACGAGGCAGTCCCGGACCGGAGTTCACGGGACGAAAGGCCGTGACGGTGGCTACTCCTTGATGTACTCCGTGTAGCGGAGGCCCTGGAACCCGCGCAGTGACGGGTCGTAGCCGCCAAGGCGCTTGTTGTAGGAGACGAACTGCGTCGGAGTAGCGAAGTTGAGCATCGGCGCCCAGTCGGCCAGGGCGAGGCGCTGCATTTCGTAGACGATCTGCTGGCGCTTCTGGACATCGAGTTCCTGTGCCTGGCGGTCGATGGCGTCGGTGACCTCGGGGTTGTCGTAGTGCCACCAACTGCCGGCGCCAACACCGTTCTTGTGGTACATGGCGATGGGGCGGCGGAGGGTCTCGTTCGGGTTGTGCGCGAAGACGATGGCGTCGAAGTCGCCCTTGTAGAGCTTGGTGCTGAGGACGGCGCCAAGTTCACCGATCTTCAGGTTGGCATTGATGCCGAGCTTCCTGAGTTCAGAGACGAGGATCTCGGCGTGGTCTTGCATGAGCTTGACGCCGTTGCTGGTGTCGATGTCGAGGTCGAAGCCGTCGGGATAGCCAGCGGCGGAGAGGAGTTCCTTCGCCTTCTGCACATCGGTGGTGACGTACGGTGCAATCTCTTCCTGTGGGAGGGCCCAGAAGGCCAGGCCGTTGGAAAAGACTCCCATCGGGGCAGCCTCGCCCTGGAAGACCTTGTCGATGAACTGCTTGCGCTCGATACCGATATAGATGGCCTCGCGGACCCGCGGGTCGTTGAAAGGCTCCTTGCTGACGTTCATCCCGAGCGAGGCGTAGTAGTTCGCCGCCTGCTTCGAGCTAATGAAGTTGTCGTTTCGTTCCAGATCGGCGAAGTCGAGCTTCGTGATGGTCGCGCTCTGGATGTCGAGCTGACCACTCTTGTAGGCCTGGAGCAGCGCCTGCTGGTCGAGGATGACCTGCGTCGACCACTCGTCCAGGTAGGGCAGGTTGGGGTCCCAGTAATCGGGATTGCGCTTGAGGAGTGTGCGCTCGCCCTTGACGTAGGTATCGAGGATGAAGGGACCAGCACCGATGCCGCCGTTGCTGAGATCGCCGCGCGCCTCGACGTCTTCCTTGGCGACAATCGCTGCCTGTACACCGAAGCCGTTACTTGCGCCGAGCACGGTGAATGTATCTGCATAGGGCGCATTGGTCGTCAGCTTGAAGGTATGCGAGTCGACCGCTTCCATCTTGTCGACGAACTGCTTGAAGAAGTCGTTCCCCTGTGCGTTGGGAAGGTCGCGGAAGCGCTCATAGCTGTAGACGACATCTTCGGCGGTGACTTCGCGGCCATCGACCGGTGCGACATCATGGAACTTCACACCCTTCCGGATGTGGAAGATGTACTCGGTGTCGCTCGCCTGTTCTACATTTTCTGCAAGCATAGGATGGAAGGTGGAGTCGATGGTATTGAATGCACCGAGGAAGGTGTAGATCTTGTTGGTGATAGCAAGCCCGGCAGAAGTTTCGACGTGCGGGTCGATACTGATGGTGTTGAGGTAAGTGCCATTGCGAAGCGTACCGCCGCGGCGGGCTTCCGTATCCGTAGTAGCGGTCTCGGTGGCGACGCCTGGCTTTGCCGGAGTTGACTGCGGCGTGTTCGTACGTTCCGAATTATCGTCATCGTCATCGCCGCCACAACCGACAACGGCGAGTGCAGCAAGGCCACTGCTGGTAGCACCAGCAGTGCCGAGAAGGCGGCGGCGAGTGAGCCGCCGCGAGTTCCAGCGAGCCCAGTAGTTTCCCTGGTCCATGTAGTACCCCTCTTCGTAACCAGCTTGAGCCCCGCGTTCGCCCCGCCCGCGCGGATACATGGGCATCTCAAGAAGTGCACTGAGCCTATTCGAGCTTTTGCTTTTATGCAAAGGTATGCGGGGTATCAAAGATGGCCAGCAGCCACCGAGTGTCCGATAGGCTATATCGACCGGGCTAATTGTTTGTTTGACGCTATGGGTCGAGGCCAATACGGATTTAGTATTGACTTGAAAGTGCCCGGGGAAAGCAAGAGCCGAGACGCCTCTTTGGTACGGATAACACGTCCGGAGTGAATAGCTGGCATCGAGGCAGGTCGATTGATCTGACAGAATGGGAGTGTGGCTTATTCGTCGCAGAGATACCGCAGTAGACGGCCAGTTCCATACGTTTATGGTCCGCAAGGGACTGTGCGACGCGAGAAGGTAGCAACCGCGTTAACCAGTTCTTTCCGCAAAGCGAACGGCATTCTATGCGGAGGGCGCTTCAGGGGCCGTCCTGCGGGCAATGAAAAGCCGGAGCCCTTCGGGCCCCGGCGAGGAGTCGATTCGGACTGGAGAGGTATTAGCAGCAGGCCCGGGGGCTGCCGCCGTCGCCTTCCGTCTGGAAGCTGGAGCCACAGGCGCAGCTCTTCGTAGCGTTCGGGTTGTAGATGCTGAAGCCGCTCTTCATGATGTCGTCGATGTAGTCGATCTCGGCGCCCTCAAGGTACTGAGCGCTTTCCGGGTCGACGAGGACGCGGACGCCCTGGAGATCGAGGACAAGGTCGTCGTCTTCGGCGGCGCGGGCGAGCGCCATGCCGTACTGATAGCCGGAACAACCGCCACCGGCCACGAAGACGCGGAGCGCGCCATCGGGAAGTTCGCGGGCTTCGAGCAGGGCCTTTGCCTTCTCGGCTGCTTTTTCGGTAATAGTGACCAGGGCTGCCTGGGCTTGGGTCATTGTTGGGTCCCTCCGTGCGTCGGGTGCAGGTGTCCTGTGCCCGCTCGGGGGCACTCGCTATCGAAAGTATAGCGGCCCCATAGAGGGGGAGTCTACCGTCCGATGGGCGCCTCGGAAAAATGGTCCTAAAGCGGTTAGGCTTGTAGGCATGGGCCGCATTTACCTGGATCACGCAGCAACCACACCGCCAGACCCCCGCGTTCTTGAGGCGATGTGGCCGATCTATACAGAGTCGTGGGGGAATCCCTCGAGCATTTATGTGGAGGGACAAGAGGCGTACCGGGCACTCGACGCCGCGAGGAAGCTGTGCGGGGATCTGCTTGGGGTGCAATCGAAGGAGATCATCTTCACAAGCGGCGGCACCGAATCGGACAACGCGGCGATCCGGGGCGCCGCCTTCGCTCAGCGGGACCGGGGACGGGGCGATCACATTGTCACCACGCAGATCGAGCATCACGCCGTGTTGCACACGGTGGAGCAGCTTGAGCGGGAGGGATTCCGCGCCACGTACCTGCCGGTCGACAGCGATGGGGTAGTCGACCTCGCCGCGCTGGAAGCGGCGGTGACCCCTCAGACCACCGTGGTGAGTGTGATGGCCGCGAACAACGAGGTGGGCACGATTCAGCCGATCGAGGAAGTCGTCCGCATCGCAAAGGCAAAGAACCGGAAGGTGGTCGTCCACACAGATGCTGTACAGGCCGCCGGTTCGCTCGATATCTCGCCGGCGAAGCTGGGCGTGGATCTCCTGACCATTGCTGGCCACAAGCTGCACGGTCCGAAGGGGATTGGGCTGCTGTATCTGAAGGCGCGGACACCGTTCCACCCGATGATCCTCGGTGGGAGCCAGGAGAAGGAGCGGAGAGCTGGTACCGAGAACGTGGCGGGTGCGGTGGGACTGGCGACTGCGATGCAGCTGGCGTGGGAGGAACGCGAGGCCCGCAATGCGCACTACCTGCGCCTTCGGGACAAGCTGCTGTACGGACTCCCCGAACGCATCCCCGACACGGTCATCACCGGGCCGACCGGCCCGGAGCGGAGGCTGCCCAACAACTTCAGCTGTTGCTTCCGGAACGTCGAGGGAGAGAGCGTGTTGCTGGCCCTCGATATGGCGGATATCGCCGCGAGCTCGGGGAGCGCCTGTACCACGGGGGCCCTCGAACCGTCTCATGTGTTGACGGCGATGGGGATTGACCGGGACCTGGCGCATGCGTCGCTGCGGCTGACCGTCGGGAAGGGGAACACGGACGAGGAGATCGAACGGGTGCTGACAGTGCTGCCCGAGATCGTGTCGCGGTTGCGGAGCCTGGCTGGCGGCTAGCAACACGTGGCTACGCCGGGAGAGTGGGCGGACGAGGTCGGGAAGTTGCCCGGCATCCAGCGAGTCACAGCGGTGGGCTCGCGAACTAACGGCACCGCAAATGAGCTTTCTGATTGGGACTACGCCGTCGACACGGTCGACTTCGCGGCAACCCGCGAGGCACTGACCGAACTCGCCAGGGAATGGCACCCGCTCGCCGCGCAGTGGGATCCATTCCCAACGGATGGGACGTTCATGGTCCTGTTGCCGAACGCGGTGAAGGTCGACTTCATCTTTGGCGCGCATCCAGCGGTCACTCGCGATGCCTGGGACCCAGGACGAGACGATGCGCAGGCAATCGAAGTCCACTTCTGGGACTGGCTGCTCTGGCTCGGGAGCAAGACGCTCAAGGGCGACGAGGAGCTTGTGCGGCGCGAGCTCGACAAGATGTACGTGCTCTTGCTTCGTCCACTCGGGGCGAGCGCGGCACCCAGGACGCTGGATGAAGCGGTAGCCGAATTCAGCAGGTGGCGCGGCTCCGTGAACTCGCCGGCACCAGCCCTGGTGGGCCAGGAGGTGATGGCCGCACTGCGACGCGCCGGAGTGGTTCCGGGCGAACGGAGCTGATCTCGGCGAAGGTTAGCGGCGGCGATCTGGCGGTGCCCAGCGAGAGATGTCGGGTGCTTCGTCCGCGATTGGTCCATGTTCCGATTCCGGTTCGGCCTGGGGATGGTGCGCCCCGTTGGCGTCGGCTGCGAACTGGCGTGTATCAGCACCGACGAGCGAGGAGAGCCCGGCCTCGGCGACGGCATCGAACGGACTGCGGGCTTTCGCCTGCACGTGGCGCCAGACTTCACCACGGCGGCCGGTGACGAGGCGCCCGTCGGCCAACTCTTCGACACGGTCGGCCATCTCCATCACGAGGCGGTCGTGGGTGCAGGTGATAACGGTGATGCCCTCGCGGCGGGCAAGGTCGCGCAGGAGTGTGAAGACGATGGACGCCGTAGCGGAGTCGAGTTCGCCGGTGGGCTCATCAGCGAGGAGGAGGACCGGCTCGATGGCCATGGCACGGGCGATGGCGACGCGCTGCTGTTCACCGCCGGAGAGTTCGTACGGGCGGTGGTGTGAACGCCGGCCGAGGCCGACGAGTTCGAGCGCACGGGAGACGCGTTCGGCTCGCTCGCGGCTACCATAGCCGGCGATGCGGAGCGGCAGTTCGACGTTTTCGTGTGCGGAAAGCAACGGGAGCAGACCGAACGACTGGAACACAAAGCCGAGCTTGTGGCGGCGAAGGTCGGTCAGTTGGCGTTCGGACATGGTATCGACGCGAGCGCCATCGATCTCGATTTCGCCAGACGTGGGGCGGTCGAGGCCGCCGATGAGGTTCAGGAGAGTGGTCTTTCCCGAACCGGAACGGCCGATGAGCGCGAGGAACTCGCCGGGTGCGACATCGAGCGAGACATCCCTGACAGCCCAAACGTCCTCGCCAGAGAGATGGAATTGGCGCGAGACATTGCGCACGGCGATCGACGCGCCACCCATCAGCGCGGCTCCCGTGTCACGGATTCGGGGAGGATCTCGAGGTGCCCTTCGCCCATAAGGACCTTCGCGCGGTCGCGGATGCTGAGGCGTTCGAGCAGCTCGTGGGGGATCTGGAGCCGTCCGGCGGCATCGACGAGCACGTACTCGTCGTGCACCACCTCGGCCTGGTTTCCTTCGTGCCGGATGCGTCGAAAGATCTCGCTGCTCGTCCGGCCGTCGCGAATGGCGACGACGCGGTCGACGCGGGCGGCGATGTCCGGGTCGTGCGTGACGACGATGATGGTAATGCCGAAGTCATGGTTGAGTTCGGCGAAGAGGTCGAAGACGCTCGATGCGGCGACGGAGTCGAGTTCGCCGGTGGGCTCGTCAGCCAGCAGCAGTGGCGGGTTATTGGCCAGGGCCACTGCGATGGAGACGCGTTGCTGTTCGCCACCGGAGAGCTGCTGTGGCCGGTGGTGAAGGCGGTGTTGGAGGTGAACAGCTTCGAGGAGCGCAGTGGCGCGCTCCCGCGCTTCGGCCTTTCCCACGCCGGCGAGGATCATCGGGACCTCGACGTTCTGGACGGCATCGAGATAGGGCACGAGGTTGCGGCCGGTCTGTTGCCAGACGAAGCCAACGCGACTCCGGCGGTATTCGACCATGTCCTGACGAGACATCGTGAGCAGGTCCTGGCCGCCGACGAAGGCGCGGCCAGCGCTGGGGACATCGAGGCCCGCGAGGATGTTCAGGAGAGTGCTCTTGCCAGAGCCGGAGGCGCCGACGATCGCCATGAATTCGCCACGGCGCACCTTGAGGTCGAGCCCGCGGAGGGCGACGACTTCGAGGTCAGCGATCTTGTGGATCTTGAAGAGATCTTCGCAGCGGATGTAGACCTCGCGGGAGTCGCGATCCATGCCTGCCCTCTGTGTCATAGCTCGCCCATGCGCAGCGCGCGGCCGACGGCAACGCGGGAATAGAGTGTGATGAGCGCCAACACTGTTGTCACGATAACGATTCCGAGCAGGGTATACACCGTGAGGGCCGCCTGCCAGCTAACGCTCGATATGAGCGGCGGGAGTGGATCCTCGCCGCGCTCGGTGAGGCCCATGTAGCTGATCATCAAGCGGCTGAGCGGAAAGCCGAGGAGCGTGCCGGCGGCGACCCCGGAGCCGACAACGAAGAGCTGTTCGAAGGACACCACACCGAGGAGCTGGCGGCCGGAGAGACCCATGGTGCGCAGGATGGCGAATTCCACCGAGCGCGCGCGGGCGCTGATGCCGGAGTAGATGACGAAACCGAGGCCGCTGAGCAGGAGGACCGTCGAGAAGGCGAGGAAGAGAATCCCTTCCCAGCTCGCCGCCACAAGCGGGTCGTCGCGCTGTTCGGCGAGGATAGCTGCGCGCTCGAAGATGCCATCGACACGGAAGCCGGCTTCGGTCAGCCCATCCTTTGTGAATCCGCCCGGTCCTGGTCCGAGCCACGCCTCGTTCGGGTACGCGCCGCCGCCATAGCCGGGCAGTCGCGTCGCACGATCGCGGACGGCGGCGAGGTCGGCGACGAAAAGGTGCTCGCCGGTGTCGGGGTCGAACGTGGGAAAGAGCTTGAATGACCCGGCGACGCGGACGTCGACGTACTGGTTGTTCACGAAGAGGATGAACTCGTCGCCAACCTTCTTGTCCTGTGCATCGAGGAACTGCTCGTTGGCGAGGACGGCGAGGGGCGCGCTGTCGGACGCGGCGCGGATGCCAACGATGGGCGAGCTGCCGGAGCCCCTCGTGAAGGCGAGGCGGACGGCGTTGCCAAAGGGCGAACCGCCTGGCACGTGACTGAACGCGCCGGGGTTCCCCGCGAGCGTGGCCCCGCGGAGCAATTCGTAGCGGACGGGGTCGGAAAAGTCCTCGATCGTCTGTGGGTCTTCGAAGCCGTCGGTGTTCGCGCTTCGACTCAGTTCGGCTGCGGAGGACACCTGAACCGGCCCGATGAGTGCCTCGTGGGTTTCGATGACGCGCGGCTGGGTGCCGCCGAACTGGAGATACAGCGACTCGAGGGTGACGGCACCCGGTGGCTGACCCGGACCGACGCGTGGACTGTCGAGCTGGGCGATGTAGAAGACCCAGTCGCCCGCACCCGGGGAAGCCTGGAGGCGGTACTCCCAGAAGACACCTGCGTCGTTTCGTAGGCGTAGGCCAAGCTGGGGCGGTGCACCCTGGATCGCTGGCACGTTCACCCAGGCGCCGATCCAACGCGCGCCGGCCGGCACCAGGGCGGGTGCGGAAGGTGGCGGCTGCGGGCTGTAGCGAACGGATTCGAGCAGGCTTTGGAGCGAGCGCGATGCGAAGTCCCCGCGCCAGAAGGCGAGAGCCTGGAAGTCGTCGATTTCGACACCGAGCAGGCTGCCGCTCTCCGAGCGAAAGCGAGTGGGGCTGTAGTAAGCGGGCGCGCGAACAGCGCTGGCCACTTCGCGCTCGCCAGCCACCCGCTGGACCTCTCGTTCGAAGGCATCAACGGGGAGTGACTGGGGTTCGCGCACATCGGTGAAGCGCAGCTCGGCGCCAGCTCGGTAGGCCGCGCGGTCTTCGTAGCCGTTTTCGAGCGTCGCGCGGAAGCCGGCGGCAAACATACCGACGGCGGTGGTAAGGATGAGGAGCAGGATGAGGCGGCTGTGGTGCACCGGAGCGCGGGCCATGCGCGTAAGCCCCAGCGCGAGCGTCGCACCACGCGTTTTCGAAACCAGCCAGAGGATGGCCCGCAAGGCGAGGGGGAACAGCCGGAGAAATACGAGCGCCACGGTGAGCATGAAGAGCGAAGGGGTAGCGAGGAGGAGCGGGTCGGCGGAGAGGTCACCAAACACGTTCTCGGTGACGAGGGAACCGCGCTGGCGGAGTTGGTAGAAAGCGAACGCACCGATGGCGAGGACGACCAGGTCGAGGTAGTAGCGCATGAAGGCGGATTGCTGCGGTGGCCGCGAGGTGAGCTGTTTCTGCTGGGCGACGGTGTGGCGAGTTGCGCGGTAGGCGGGCCAGAGAAGTGCCGCGAAGGCGAGTAGCGCGCCGAAAGCCGCCATGGCGAACGCCCACGGGCTGAGGTGCACTTCGAGCAGCGAGCCGCCGCTGAGGTCGTTGAAGGAGGGAGTGAGCCCAAGCAGCATGATGGCTCCGGCAGCAAGCAGCGGCGCGATGACCGTGGCGAGGAGGGCGATGCCCGCGCCCTCGATCGCGAACACGCCAAGGACCTGGGCGTTGCTGGCGCCCCGGCTCTTCATGAGCGCGATCTCGCCGGCCTGGCGCTCGACCACGGCGGTGGAGACCATCACGAGATAGAACAGCGCGATGCCAACGACCTGCGCCATGAGCGCGAAGAGCGGGAGCCGGGTGAAGAAGAGCTGTTCACGGTAGCCAGCCAGGGTGTCGTCGAGGCCAGTCTCAAGGTACGAATACTGCAGATTCGCGCGAACGGCGCCGTCGAGCCCGCGGATCCGATCCTCCACCTGGCGGGCGTTTTCGTTCGTGATGCGGCTGATGTCGATGAATCCATAGGTCTCGAACGTGCCGTCGAGGTCGTTCAGATAGGAAGTGAGGCCGCGGGCCAGGGAGGCCTCATCGGTGAAGAACGGGTATGTCGGCCAGGAGCGGGTATCGACGCGGAAGCGGTCGGTGCGGCCGAACCAGTAGGCTTCGTCGGCATCCTCGGGTTCGATGAGGCCCACGACGGTGACGGTGACCGGGCGCTCGGGGCGCCAGTGGGGATAAAGCTCGAACGAGTCGCCGACGCCGAAGCCGTGCTGCTCGGCGGCAGCACGACCGGCCCACACTTCGATCACCGGGTGCCCGTTGGCGACGGGGACGAACGGTGCGGGGGCACGGCCCTCGACGACGCGGACGTGCTCCTGCAGGTCGTCGGCGAACTGGAAGTGCGCGCGCGGCCGGTCGGCGCCTTCGGGTATCGGCGCGCCGGCGGGTGCGAGGTAGAACGTAGAGGTGCGGCCGTAGTGCACGATGTCGCGGAGGAGTTCGCCCGCGTTCGCTTGAAGCATGGCGTCGGTGGTCGTCTTGCGTGTTTCGAAAGCGGCGCCAGCGAAATCCTGGCTGGAACTCGCGACGAGCAGGTCGGTGTCACGCGCTGGGCGGGACTCGAGTGC